>DATDIA010000104.1:0-9646 GCA_036521295.1 Candidatus Cybelea sp.
CTGCAGAAGAGCCCGATGCGAACGCCCGGCGTCGCACACGATGCCTCCGTCGATGCAACGGCAAGATCGCAGGCGGCGACGAGCTGGCAGCCGGCCGCGGTCGCGACGCGCGCAACCTCGGCGATGACCGGCTGCGGGGCCTCCACGATGCGCGCCATCAAGTCGACGCAGGCATCGAAAATCGTCGCGTATGCGCCCGCATCACGATCGCGCAGCTCGCGAAGGTCGTGGCCGGCGCAAAATGCAGGCCCTTCTCCGCGCAGGATCACCGCGCGTACGCCCTGCTCGTTCGACAACGATGCAAGTGCCCTCTCGAGCTCGCGCATCATCTGCAGCGAGAGCGCGTTGCGTCTCTCGGGGCGCCGCATCGTAACCACCGCGATCTCGCCCTCGCGCTCCACGCCGATCTCGGCGTAGGCCGGCAGCGTCTCCATGAGGAGGGCCTTTTACCAGGGCGGGTGCGGACTCCCTGGAGCCGCTGACGGGGAAGGCGACGCAGCCGGGGACGAGGCGCCCGGGGAGGACGAGGGCGAGGCGCCCGCGGAGGACGAGGGCGAGACCGCCGGCGAGGGCGAGGGCGAAGGCGTTCGCATTGCAATCGCCCAGGCTGGATCTGGCTTCACCGGCACGCCGTGATGGAGCGCCGTCCGGCTGGACGCCGCGTACGAGGAAGCGGGGAACCTCGTCTTCACGTAGGCGTAGAGGGCGACGGCGTGATCGCGGGCCGTGGAACCCGGAAATTCGCCGAAGAGCGCCGCGATCGCATAGCCGGTGGACGCGAGCCAGGGGTCCTTCGGATACGCCCGCGCCCACTGGTCGAACGCGTCCTGGGTGAGGAGCAACAAATGCTCGGCCTGTTCGGGCAGCAACTGGTGCGTCTCGTACCGCTTCTTGAGCTGCATCGTCTCGTAGCGAATCCGCAGCGCGCTCATCTTCAGCTTTCCGAAGTATTGGTCGGCCGGCGCGGTTACGGCGGCGGCCTGCGCCACCAGGGCGATAGTCGTCAGCATGCTTTCGCCCTTTGTACCCCCGACCGGGGCCCACGTACCGGCGGAAAATGGTGGGCGATGACGGGCTCGAACCGCCGACATCCTCCTTGTAAGGGAGGCGCTCTCCCTGCTGAGCTAATCGCCCCTGGCATCCGCCGGCCGGAGTTTTCGACGGGCCGGCGCCGACTTCCGACCCGCTCCCAACCACTCTCGTGGCTCGCAAAGGTTTAGGCAAGGCTGAGAGCCGGGAAATTGGCTATTTACCGGACCGCCATCCTTTTGAACACACATTATCGCGCAGAATACACCAGTGACATCCGCAACGTCGCGTTAGCACGACGGGGAGTGGCAGGCTTTGCCAGTGCCTGCGGCTTCGCCGAAAGCGAGATTGCGGATATCCGCCTCGCCGCGGGCGAGGCGCTGAGCAATGCCGTCGAGCATGGGAGCGCCGGCGCGAACGCGCTTGGGTTCACGGTCGAGTGCCTTTTCGACGGTGACGAACTCTCGATCGAGATCCGCGACGGGGGCCACGGCTTTTCGACGCCGAGCTACCACGGGAGCATCGAGCCGGATCACCGCGGCAGGGGATTCGGCATCTTCCTCATGCGGCGCCTGATGGACGACGTCGCGTTCTCGGGTAACGGAACCGTCGTTCGATTGGTCCGTCGCCACCCCGGCGGCCATCGTCTCTCCCTCAACGGGAGCGTCTAGTTTTTCGTCGCGATCTGCTTCTGTAGTTCAGAGATCGCGGCGCGCAGCTGCGCATCGCGGTCGGTCTCTCCGAACCGCGCGTTCTGGTTCTCGTCGATTCGAATGTCGGGGTCGATTCCGCGCAGGTTGATGTCGCGCCGGTTCGGCGTGAGATAGTGCGCGGTGGTGATCTTGATCGCCGCGCCGTCCGGTAGCTGCGTTAGCGTCTGCATGACACCCTTACCGAACGTCTTGGCTCCAACCAGCATCGCAATCCCGTCGTCCTGCAGCGCGCCCGCCGTAATCTCGGAAGCCGAGGCGGTGTACTGGTTGACGAGCACGCTAACCGGCAGCGTAATCGAAGCATTGGCGTCGGCGTGGATCGTCGTGTCGTGCCGTCCGCGCTCTTCGACCGTCAAGAGGGCCTTATTGGCGATGAACTTCGAACTGATGTCCAATGCGGAGTCGACGTAACCGCCGCCGTCGTTGCGCAAGTCGAGAACGAGCGCCTTTGCGCCCTGCTGGTTGAGACGCGTGACCGCCGCATCGAACTCCGTGGGCGTCGCGCGGCCGAAGGCCATCACCCAGACGTAGCCGATGTTGTCGGCGAGCATCCGATAGATCACGGTCGGCGGCTGCACGTTGTCGCGGGTGATCGAGACGACCGACGTGGCATTCGCACGGGAGAGAGTCACCGACACGACGGTGCCGGCCTGGCCGCGCAACAGCGCGCTGACCGCGTCCACCGCGAGCCCCTTGGTCGGCGTGCCGTTCACCGACATCACGAGATCTCCAACCTGCAGACCCGCGCGTTCGGCGGGGGTGCTGGGAAGAACGTAGGTGAGACGAACGTAGCCGGTGGTGGTGTCGGGCTCGATCATCACGCCGATTCCGCCGATGCGCGCCGGGTCCAAGGCTTCGTTGAACGCCTTGAACTCCGCCGGCGTAAAGAACTGCGTGTAACGGTCGTTGACGGCCTTCGCCATCGCAACGATCGCCGCGTACGCAAACTCGCTGGGAGGCACGTGAGCCGCATGCGCGGCGTTCGCGATCGCGGCGTCGAGTTCGCCAACCGTCGCGTCGCGATCGTTGCTCCCGCGCAGCGCCGGCGGCGAAATGGAGACCCCGTGTTTATGCGCCGTCTCGACGAGCGCGCCGCCGGCCGCGGCGAGCAGCACGTGCGGCTCGACGGGCTCGTAATACGTTGTGGTCAGCAGCCGATAGCTCTCCGCGACGTCACCGGCAACCTGATACGGCAAGACTTCGCCGGCGGGTGCTGCGCCAAAGCAGATGACCGCGGCCGTACAAAGCGCAGCATAACGAAGGAGATCGCGTTTGAGCATCATGACCCTTTCTTCTTTACCCACTAGGAAAACGCTTTGCAGCGCCGGAGCGTTTCAGCGGGCCGCCCGTCGGAGGCGATCCATGATCGCCATTCCCAGCCCGCTCTCAGCAACCGGCTGCGCATCGATGCGTTCGAGTCCCATAGCGTCGAGTTCGTGAAGAGTTTTGAAGAGATTGGCAGCAGCCTCGCGGAGGTCGCCGCTTGAGGAGAGCACGCGCGAGGCAGCATAGCCTTCGAACGGCTGCCTGAACGCAATGACGCCTGCTCGGCGCCGAGCGACGAGCGGCACGTTGCCCGGCTCCACCACGCGCAGCCGCGTCGCCGGCGCATAATGCGTGGCCAGCCGTCCTGGAGCACGCACCTCCATACCGTCGACCACGCGCTCGAGCGGACCGATCAGCGCCTCGATCTCCTCAACGGAAATCGCGCCCGAACGCAACAGCGCCGGGCGCGGCTCGAGCGTGACGATCGTCGACTCGATTCCGCGCTCGGTTGCACCACCGTCGAGAATCAAAGCAACCCGATGACCGAGCATCCGATCGACGTGCTCGGCTCGCGTCGGGCTGATGCGCCCGAAGGGATTGGCGCTGGGAGCGGCCAGCGGCGAACCCGCCGCTTCGATCAGAGCACGCGCGATCGGGTGCGCCGGCATGCGAACTGCGACGGTTGACGATCCGGCGGTTACCAATTCCGGTACTTGCGCTCGCTTGGGCAGCACCAGTGTCAACGGACCAGGCCAGAAACGCTCGAGAAGGGAGGCGGCCATTGCGGGAACGGAGGCCGCAACCCGTTCCAACATCGCCATATCCGTCACGTGAACGATCAGCGGATCGAACGAGGGACGCTGTTTGATTTCGAAGATCGCAGCGACCGCGCGCGGCTGAAAGACGTCCGCCCCGAGGCCGTAAACCGTCTCGGTGGGAAAGGCGACGACGCCGCCTTCGCGCAGGATCCGCCCCGCCTCGATTACGGCCTTCGGCGTCGCTTCAACGATCATCGGCGGCTGGGGCGAGCGCTCGTCCGGGAAGGGATGCCGCGCGAACCCGAACCATATGGTCTTAAGGTATGGGCGATCGAAATTGGTTCGTGCGGCTTGTATGGCTGGCAGGCTTCCTTTGTGCCGGCGCCGTTTTGGCTGCTTTGCCGGCTTGCGGCGGCGCAGCGGGGCGCTCGACGGCTACCCCCTTCCTGCCTCCGCCCCCGGCGAAGCAGGGCAAGCATTTCAAGCACATCGTCATCGTGATTCAAGAGAATCGCACCTTCGACAATCTCTTCGCCATCTTCCCCGGCGCCGACGGGACGACCGTGGGTAAGACTCATAACGGTGGTACGCTGCGCCTTCGGCCGGCCGATCTCGAGAGTCCGATCTCGCCGAACAACGGCTATTCGTTCTGGCTGCGCGACTGGAATCACGGGAAGATGAACGATTTCGATATCGTTCCGATCGGAAGCACGTCGGGGACTTACGTCTATCAGTACGTCCGGCCGGCGCAGATCCGGCCGTACTGGGACTTGGCAAAACAGTACGTCCTCTCCGATCACATGTTTCAAACGCAAGGCAGCGGAAGCTTTACCGCGCATCAAGATTTGATTCGCGGCGACACCGCAATCAACGCGACCTACAACCTCATCGACTTTCCGACCGGGGGCGCGGATCAGCCCTGGGGTTGCGACGCTCATCCCGGCACCGCGACCTCGCTGATCGCGCAGGGCGGCCAGTGGAAACAGTACAAAAACACCGGACCCTTCCCGTGCCTGACGTATCGCACGCTTCGCGACACACTCGATGCAAAGGGCCTTTCCTGGCGCTATTACGCACCGGCGGTCGGGCAAAGCTTCGGCGGGAATCTTTGGAACGCGTTCGACGCGATCAAAGCCGTTCGCTACGGGCCGCAGTGGCAGACAAATCAAGCGAGCCCCGAGACGAAAGTCTTCACCGATATTAAACGGAACACGCTTCCTGCCGTCTCCTGGGTAATACCCGATTATCAGAACTCCGATCACCCCGGCGACAACTCGGATACGGGTCCCTCGTGGGTCGCGCAAGTGGTCAACGCCATCGGCGAGAGCAAGGCGTGGAAGACGACGGCGATCGTCATCGTCTGGGACGACTGGGGCGGCTGGTACGATCACGTGGCCCCGCCGGGCAAGCGAAGCTACGGCGGACTGGGCTTTAGGGTACCGGCAATCGTGGTTTCGCCGTACGCGAAAATGGGTTACGTATCACACGTGGAGTACGACTTCGGCAGCATCATCAAGTTCGTGGAAGAGAACTGGGACCTGCCGTCGCTGGGTACTTCGGATAAGAACGCTGCCGGCTTCCTCGACGATTTTTTTGACTTTACGCAACAACCTCGCACGTTCGTGCCTATCGGATCCAAATACGCAAAACCGTACTTCCTGCATCAACGGCCCTCGAACCGGCCCGTCGATGATGAATAAACGATAAGAAGCGGCAACGCAAAAGGTAACTGAGATTACTCATGTCACGTGAATCACAACGAGAGACTCGTCCCGCATGGAAGAATGCGCCCGACGGCGAACAACAGTCCTGGGTTTATATGAGCACGCTTGAAAAAGTCTCCGATTCGGGTCCCGCACGCGCGGCCCAGGCCGCGATTGCCGAGCCGATCCCACGCCAGGTCGCTGTACCCGTCGTGCTCTCGGACTTCCAGCGGATTTCGATGACCGAGCCGCGCGAGCAAGAAGAGCTCAAACGGATTCAGGCTCACTTCATGACGATCGCACAGAGCGCGCGCAAGGGCTTGAAATCTCGCGAAGAGCGCGAGGAGCTCGCGCGCACGATCGCCGAGCGCATGGCGCGCTACGGCGCCTCGAGCCAGCACATCGCCCGGCGCCAAGTCAGCGTGCTGTCGTCACGCTTCGTCGTGCCGAACCCCGAGAGCGAGTACGAGGCGATACGCCGCTACGGCGATCTGCGAGCCGCGACCGGAGAGGCGCTCGACGAACGCATGAGCCTCTTCGAAGAGGTCGCATGCGATGTTTTCGAACGCGTCTATGCCGATCCGAACGCACAGCCTCCCGACGACATCGTGCACGTCAGCTGTTCTGGGTATATCTCGCCGAGTCCGGTGCAGACGTTTCTCTCGCGCCGCAAGTGGCTTCGCACCGGCGTTACGCATTCGTATCACATGGGATGCTACGGTGCGTTTCCGGCCGTGCGCACCGCGGTAGGGCTCGTCGGCTCGTCCTTCGATTCGCTGCCGAAGCCAAAGCGGCGCGTCGATCTCGTCCACACGGAGTTCTTGTCGCTGCACTTCGATCTGCTGGGCGACGAGCCCGACAACTTCGTAACGTCGACACTTTTCGCCGACGGCTTTATCAAGTACGCCGCCTATCCGCAGACGGAGTTCGAACGCAAGGGGGGCCACGGCCTCAAGATCCTGGCGATCGACGAATACATTCTGCCGGATTCCCTTCCGGAGATGACGCTGCGTCCCGGTCCGCTGCAGTTCGACATGTCGCTCTCCAAGCGCGTGCCCTTCATGATCCGCGATTCGATCGGCGATTTCGTCACCTCGATCTGCGAGCAAGTCGGGCTCGATTTCGAGCGTGAAAAGCACGCGATGATCTTTGCGATTCACCCCGGCGGCCCCGCGATCCTCAATCAGATTCGCAGCCGGCTCGGCATCGAGGAGTCGCAGATCGCTTTGAGCCGCAAAGTCCTCTACGAAAACGGAAACATGGCCTCGGCCACGGCCCCCCACATCTGGCAACTGATCGTCGACTCCGACGAGATTGCGGCCGGCTCGAAGATCCTCAGCATGGCCTTCGGCCCGGGCCTGACAGTAATCGGCGCGCTCTTCGAGAAGCTCTAGCCCCCACAATGGCTACATCAGAGACGGCGAAGCCGCAAAAATTCTCCGTTCCCGCCCCCTTTTATTGGAGCGTCCGCGGCGTCCACGCCGCAGCGCCCCTCTTCGTGGCGTTAGGGAATCTCGAGTCGAAGATGCTGCAGAGCCGCATCGCGACTCAGACCGTAGACCGGCCGGTCTACATCTGCGGGCTTCCGCGAGCGGGGACGACGATCACGTTACAGATGCTCAGCGAGCATCCCGACGTCGTCACGCACAAGTACGCCGACTTCCTGATGCCGTACATGCCGTACGTCTGGAATCAGGTCTTCCCGCGAATTCCGGTCGATGCGATGCGCAAACCGGTCCCCCGCATTCACCGCGACCGCATCCAAGTGACGCGCGACAGCGCCGAGATGGGCGAGGAGATTCTCTGGGAACACTTCTTCCCGTTCATCCACGACGAGAGCAAGTATAGCGTCCTCGACGGTTCGACCTCGAACCCGGGCTTCGAGCGCTTCTACGTCGATCATCTCCGCAAGCTCGCGCTGGTTCGCGGCCGAACGCGCTACGTGAGCAAAGCGATCATGTGCGTCGTGCGGATGCAGTACCTGCGGCGCCTCTTTCCCGACGCGCGCTTCTTACTCTACGTCCGCAATCCGGTCGATCATATCGCATCGATGATCAAACAGGATCGAATCTGGGCCGAACTCGAGCGCGACGACCCGCGCCAGATCGAGATCATCGAGCTGACCGGGCACCACGAATTCGGGCCGCATCAGGTGATGGCCAACGTCGGCAACCCCGAAATGCTCCACGAGATCCGCCGGCTCTTCGACGCGGGACAAGTCGTCCAATCGCGCGCCCGCTACTGGGCATACGTTTACGGATTCGTCGCAAAGCAGCTCGCGGAGGACCCGCAGCTCAAGGCACGTGTCTGCATCGTGCGATACGAAGACCTCTGCTCGGACTCGCTGGCGACGATCGACCGAATCCTCGCGCACACGGGGCTCGCGCCGGAAGGCTTTGCGGCGGCGCGCGAAGCGTACGGCAAGAAGCTCTCGTTCCCCGACTACTACAAGCCCGTCTTCAGCGGCGGCGAGCTCGCCGACATCACGGCGGTTACGAGCCCGATCGCCGAGTCGTTCGGGTACGACGTCGGTTCGATCGCGCAGCGAGCGAGCGTCGCCGCCGCACCATGACCCTCGCGCGCCGAGCCGTCGCGATTGCGGCCGGCGCGGCGCCGCCCGCCGGCTTTGCAGCCCTGCCCGCCGCCGTCTACCCCGCGACCGCAACGCCGATCGAGCATGTCGTCGTACTGATTCAAGAAAACCGGACGTTCAACGACATTTTCGCTACCTTCCCCGGAACGGCCGGCACGACGACCGGAAAAGAGTTCGTCGATGGGAAGACCCGGCAGATCGCACTCACCAGAGTGCGTCTCGAATCGCCGAATACGCTGCGCCATACGTATCCCGCCTATAAGGCCGCCTATCGCGGCGGAAATATGGACGGCTTCAATCAGATCATCTTTGAGTCGACGGGTAAACCCGAAGGTACCGCACCCTATCAGTACGTCGCATCTACCGACGTCGCTCCGTATTGGGACATCGCGAAGGACTACGCGATCGCAGACCGCTTCTTCCAGACGCAAGGCAGCGGGAGCTTTACCGCCCATCAAGATCTGATTCGCGGCGATACGCAGATCAGCGCGACGGAGAGCCTCATCGACGATCCCACGATCTCCCCTTGGGGCTGCCCGGCTGAAAAGGCCAACAAGACCTCGCTGATCACGACGGCGCTGAAGTACGAGAAAAACACAGGACCGTTTCCGTGCACCTCGAGCTTCCCCGACGGTGGCAAGAACTACGCGACGCTCGCGGATTTGCTCGACGCCAAGGGTGTCTCGTGGAAATACTACACGCCGGCCTGGCAAGGCAAGACGGGATCGCATTGGAACGCGTTCCTCGTGATCTCGTCGGTCTACGGCAACCCCAAAGAGTGGAACGCGCACATATCGCAGCCCGAGAAGAGCATCTTTACCGACATCGACCACGGCGCGTTGCCGTCGATGTCGTGGGTGATTCCCGACGGAATCAACTCCGATCATTCCGGATACACCTCGGATACCGGGCCTTCGTGGGTCGCGAGCGTCGTCAATGCCATCGGCCGCAGCAAGTACTGGAAATCGACCGCCGTCGTCATCCTGTGGGACGACTGGGGCGGCTTCTACGACGGGGTCAAGCCGCCGAAGCTCGACCGGCAAGGCGGACCCGGCTTTCGCGTCCCGCTGCTCGTCGTCTCACCCTACGTGGCGCGAAATAAGATCTCGCACGCCACCTACGAGTTCGGCAGCGTGGTGAGATTCATCGAAGACACGTGGAGGTTGGGGCGCCTCGGAACGACCGACCGGACCTCGGCGAGCATTGCCGGGATCTTCGATTTCCATCAAGCGCCGCGGGCCTTTATCGCGATTCCGGCGAGCCGTTCGCGGTCGTACTTCCTCAGGCAGCCGCCATCCGGCTTACCCGTCGACGACGAATAGACTAAAGTTACTGTTCGTCGGGAATCCGCGGATCGAGCGGCTGTTTGAGGAAGAACGCGGCGTCCTTGGGAGCCTTGATGGGAATGAACGTGCGCGGTTTCTGCGAGAAATCGAGGCAATCGCCGGCCGGCGAGAGCGCGCGCGCATCGGCGGCCGACATGTGCGGTAAGTTGAAAAGATCCTCGCCGAAACGCAGCACGCTCGCGGTCTCGTACTGCTTGTGTGAAACGTAGTTCTTCTTCGCGTAGGCGGAGATCACGAT
>DATDIA010000105.1:0-4001 GCA_036521295.1 Candidatus Cybelea sp.
AGCGCGCAGCTGCGATTGGTCCGCGGGAAGCGCCGCGAGATACGCCTCGCACCGCGCTATGCCTTCCGTATCGAGTCCGATGAGTTGCCAACTCCCATCAATGTTGGCGAGCAACTCGCCGCCGTCGATGACCTCCGAACGGGCTAACGCACCGTCGAGCGCCGCACGCACGTCGTCCAGCTCGGTTTGCAGCGTCGCAGAAACGGCACCTCGTTCGGTTCGCAAGAATCGTTCCCGCAGCTCCGCGAAGCCGTCGCGCAGATAGCGCAGATGGCGGCCCGCGAAAAGATCGCGCTCGCCCGCATCGGCGAGCTTCTCCAACGCATAGGCGCGGGTCGATTCGAGCAACCGGTAGCGCAACGCGTCGCCGTGCGGCTCGGCGAGCACCAGCGACTTGTCGACCAGCGACGCCAGCACATCGAACACGTCGTGCTCGTCGAGATCCTTGCCGCTTCCGACCGCGACGGCTCCCTCGAGCGTGAATCCGTTGACGAAGATCCCCAGCCGCCGGAAAAGCACCCGCTCGCGCTCGTCGAGTAGGTCGTGGCTCCAATCGATCAGCGCGCGCATCGTCTGTTGGCGCGGCAACACGTCGCGGCTACCACCGGTCAGCACGCGGAACCGCTCGTCGAGCCGTTCGCGCAGCTGTTTTGGGCTGAGCATCTTCACCCGCGCAGCCGCGAGCTCGATCGCCAACGGGATGCCGTCGAGCCGCCGGCAGATGTCGGAGACAATCGGCGCGTTCTCGTCGGTCAACGCAAATGTCTTGTCCGCGGTCAGCGCACGGTCTACGAACAGCGCAACGGCCGCAGAACGCATCGCGTCGGTTGCCGATACGTGTTCTGCATCGTTCTCCGGTGGAACCTCAAGGGACGGCAGGCGGTACGTCTCCTCGCCTTCGATTCCCAGCCCTTGACGGCTCGATGCCAAGACCTTGACTTTCGGAGCGCCGTGCATGATGGCGGAGATCATTCGCGCGGTGGGCTCAACCAGATGCTCGCAGTTGTCGAAGACCAGCAGCGCGTGCTTTGCCTTGAGTTGGCGAACGAGGTTCTCCACCGGATCGCCCTCCGGCGCGAGCGCGAGCCCGAGTGCCTGTGCGACGGTCGATGGAATGTAGTCGCCGCTGGCAAGCGGCGCCAGTTCGATGAACCACACGCCGTCGCTGGGGCCGTCGAGCAGATTTGCCGCGACTTGCAAGGAGGTGCGCGTCTTGCCGACGCCGCCCGAGCCGACTAGCGTGACGAGCCGATGCCGCTCGATGAGCGCTGTGATCTCCGCAATCTCCGTCTCGCGCCCGACAAACGACTTCAACTGCGGCGGTAAGTTGTTCGGTAGAACGTCGAGCGAGCGCAGCGGCGGAAAATCTGCGGCGAGATCCGGCGCGAGCAGCTGGTAGACTTGCTCGGGGCGCGCCAGGTCTTTGAGTCGATGCTGGCC
Source organism: Candidatus Cybelea sp. (assembly GCA_036521295.1). Taxonomy (GTDB): domain Bacteria; phylum Vulcanimicrobiota; class Vulcanimicrobiia; order Vulcanimicrobiales; family Vulcanimicrobiaceae; genus Cybelea. Next base: position 1,441 of record DATDIA010000105.1, read on the forward strand.
CAGATCGCGCAAGCTGCACCGCGGTGGAAGCGCGCCCTGCACGAGATCGGTCGTCACACCCGAGACGAGCACCTGCCCGCCATGGCCGATAGCCAACAATCGCGCGACGCGGTTGAGCGCGGGACCGAAATAGTCGCCGTCGCGCTCGTCGGCCGTGCCGGTATGGACGGCTGCACGTATCCGCAATCCATCGATCGCCGAGAAATCTTCCGCGAGGAGAGCGCGCTCGGCATCTAGGGCTGCGGCAACGGCGCCTTCGGGCCGCGCGAAGGCCGCGCAGAACGCATCGCCGATCGTTTTAAAAACGTAGCCGTCGTGCGCCGCGATCGCCGTTCGCATCAGTGCGTCGTGCCGACGCACGGCATCCTGCATTGCCGCCCGGTCGCGATCCCAGCGTTGCGCGCTGCCCTCGATATCCGACAACAGAAATGTAACCGTGCCGGTGGGACGAGCGGAGTCCGGCGGTCCCGGTTTCTCGCGAGTCGCCATGCGCCGCGTTTCGTGCTAGGGGCGTTTCCCTCCGCCGAGCATCGCTATGAGCGCATCCTAATGTCGCTTACATGGTGCAATAGGGCTAAGCAGGGCGTCAGACGTGCGGCTCCTTACAGTCTGGTTGGGCCGCAGCGCCGGAGGCGCTGTGGCCATAGCCACCGGCTTGCGTTTTTAAAAGCCCTCGATCCATGTCAGAGGCCAAGCAGCGAGAATACGCGCGCGTATACTGCAAGTGAAGAGCAGAGTTACACCGCAGCTAAGCAACGATCACGGAACGGCGAGAGTCGTTGTTAAGGGCTAGGCAATGCGCTGATCACGCGGCAGCAGCGCTAGCTATGTCAGCGCAGCGTCGATGTCGCGGGATGTTACGCGGAGCTGAACACGGCGCGACGGCGCGCGATGACGCGAACGTTGCCTCACTACGCGACGAACACGGAGCCGGCGTAGATGCCAAAACGCAGCCGTGTCCAGGGTTTGCCCATCAGGGCCGAGCAACGCGAGCACCTGGGCGCGGCTGCTACAATCCTTTTCCGCCCGGCTCCGTGCTCATCGGCCTTGTTTTCGGTATAATTGGCGTAGCAAAACACGCCTGACTTTCGCCCGCATTATAATGCGTGGGAAAATCGCCCTGCTGCTCGCGCGGCGGAGTGTTTCATTTTCTGGACTCGACGCCATGAACAGTACAAATCGCTTGGTAGATGCACACGATGTGCTTAACGTGCGCGACGTGCAACGGATCCTTGGCATCGGACGCAACGCGGCGTACGAGCTGATTGCTTCGGGGCGGCTGCCTTCGGTGCGCGTGACTCCTCGTCGGATCGGCCTTCACTCTAAATGGCTCCCACGACGGCGAGCCAGAGGAAAGCTAGGGAGACCATTGTGAGTTGCATGTCAGCAATGATGATTCTTCGGCCATATTGCTCGTAGAAGCGTTTGACTCCATCGTATCGCGATGAGAGCGGCGTCAGTGCCGCGAACGCGAAACCAGCGCCATTGACGCAGAAAATCGCGATTGTGAGATCTAGTGAGGAATATGGGGAGCGGATGCCCGGGAGCATCCACGCAATCCCCCCGTACGCGAGCGTCAGCACAGTACCTACTGCCGCAGAGAAATACGTTTCCTTGACGCGCAGAAGACCTAGTCCATCGGCGGCCATAGCCAGGAGCAGAGATCCTAGCAGCAGTGATATGGGCAAGAGGAAGTAGAGAATCGGCACAAGACGGCTAAGACCGTTTGCCTGAAGCAGTGGCAGTAGCGCAAACCAGGAGAGAAAGACGGTACGGTATTCGATGGTCGAGGCGAGGCTGAAATGGACGCGCTGCACGAAGTCACCGCTCGTGCGGACATGTGGCAGGTACGAAATCAGGAATGCGCTGCCCACCCAGTACAGATATGCGACGAGAAACATGAGAATGGCTGCGTCAAGCGCAACCCCCGCAGCGCCTGTTCTGTCCCGCGCAAGCGTCACCACGAGTACGACGCCCGTAAAGGCGAACCCGGCGAGACTGCCGACGGTGTTCACGTGGAGTTTCGAAACTTCGTCTAACAGCCACGGATAATCGTCCCGTAGAGCCGAGCCGCGACAGCCCACGCTGAGAACCGTCGTCAAGCCGATGGCCGCAGCGACGCAAAAACCCAGAACTGCCCACATGGCCGCGGAACCTCCAAACGTCGTCAATATGTCCGCATCGTTCTTTTCAACGACCACTCGCACGCGCACTGCCGGACAAGACCCCACATCGTCGCCGCCTGAACGACATCTGGATCGTCGTGGCCTGCGTCGACGTGAGGCCTCCACGGCGGATGATCATGCTGCGTTTGCGCAATGCTCACATCGGTCCCTGGGCTGTATGCTTGGATGCTTCGTCAAGAATCCGTTAGACGGAGTTGCGTGGGAAACGCTTATAAGATATGAACTTTTATAGCGCCAACGGGAATCGAACCCGCGAATCGGGGTCCCGGCCGCTCCCGTTTAGTACCGGATAGTCCTCTCTTGTACGGGTTTTTGCGTTTTAGGGTCCCGGCTAGTCCCTTCGAATGCCGGTTAGTTTTGCAGAATCCGTTAGAT
>DATDIA010000106.1:0-15369 GCA_036521295.1 Candidatus Cybelea sp.
CGCCTCCCGAGATGACGATGCGTTCGTGGCCAAAAAAGCGGCACGTTTCGAGAATTCCTGTAACGACGGCGCCGTGAAATGCTCGCGCCATTTCGCATATGTCGCGCTTGCGGAGACGATCCCCAACGATCGCTGCAAGCAACGGCACGTAATCGAGCTGTCCATCGCGCAGCGGAAAAGGATATGGGCGCACCGGAGCACTGCGGCACGCCAGGTATTCGAGCCACATCGCGGCTTGCGCCTCAAACGTGATCTCTCGCGTGAAGCCCAAGAGCGCAGCAACGGTGTCGAAGAGACGACCCATCGAAGTCGTGGCAAAGACACGCACGTCCTTCGTAAGAAGCTCACAGGCCGCGCGGTAGCGGCTCGGAAAGTTGAAAGGCGCACGCTCCAAGGCGTCCTCGTCGAGACCGATCTGTCCGAAGAGAAATCCGGCCGCCGCTTGCACGGGGAAGAGCGCGGCGGCGTCGCCGCCGGCGAGCCGCGCCGGGCGCAAATGTGCGACCCGATCGAATCCCTCGCGAACGCTTCCGAGAAAAACCTCTCCACCCCAAATCGTTGCGTCGTCACCATAACCGGTTCCATCGAAAGCGAAACCGAGGGCCGGTGTCTCTAAAGCCTGATGCTCGGCGAGTACGCTCGCGATATGAGCGCGATGGTGCCCAACCGCCTCGACATGCACGCCAAGCTGCTGTGCGTAGAGAGTCGACCGATATTCGGGGTGAGCGTCGTGCGCGATCACGGCTTGCTCCGGCAAGATCCCGTACAGCTCGCTCAAATCGGCGATTGTGGACTTGAACGATTCAAAGGCGTCGAAATGCTCGAGATCACCGACGTGCTGGCTGACAAACGTCTGTCCCCGTACGACGAGCGCGACGGCGTTCTTCAAGTCCGCTCCGACCGCGACGATCGGCTCGCGCGCCGGCAGTGCGACAACACACTGCGGCGCAAACCCTCTCGCGTGCCTTAAAATCGCACGGCGTACCGGTCCACCGCGCGCTATCGAATCGTCGATGCGGCGAGCGACTTCACGCTCGCCGACGAGAAATGCGTCGGCGATGCCGGCGAGCCGGCGGCGCGCATCGTCGTCCCGGTAGGCAATCGGCTCACTCGAACGGTTCCCGCTGGTCATCACCAGTGCATTCGGTGCTCCGGCCGCAAAGAGCAAGTGATGAACCGGCGCGTAGGCGAGCAAGATGCCGAGTTCATCGTTCTCCGGCGCGACACCGTGCAGCGCGGCCTTTGCCCTTGCCAAGACGATTGGACGCGGCGGCGATTGTAAAAGTGACTCTTCCTCGCCGTCGATATCGACGAGCTCGCGCGCGGCGGCTCCGTCACGCACCATGACGGCAAATGGGCGTTCTTTACGATACTTTCGTTCGCGCAGCGCCTGAACCGCCGTCGTATTGTGCGCATCGCATGCCAGATGGTACCCGCCGATGCCTTTGACGGCCACAATCGCTCCGTCTCGGAGCATCTTCGCCGTCGCAACGATCGCAGGGTGGCCACGCAAGGAGCTCCTTCCATCTTCGAGCACGTAGGAAGGGCCGCATTGATGGCATGCGACCGGCTGGGCATGAAAGCGCCGGTCGAGTGGATTCTCGTACTCGGCGCGGCATTGGGCGCACATCGTCCAGTCACGCATCGTCGTCTGCGCGCGGTCGTAGGGTAAGCCGAGAACGATTGAATAGCGTGGCCCGCAGTTGGTGCAGTTGATGTACGGATAACGATAACGGCGATCGGCTGGATCGAAGAGCTCGCCCAGGCAAGCATCACAGACGGGAAGGTCGGCGCAGACGCGCACGGTTGGCGCGTCGACACGCCGGCTCTGCCGAATCTCAAACGTCGCCGCGCCGGAGATATCGTCGACCGCCGATTGCACTTCCGCGATGCGTGCAGCGCTCGGGGCACAACCCACGAGCACGCTCTCGAAATCGTCTAGCAGTGCGGCGTCGCCCTCGATATGAATCTGCACGCCGTCCGCGTCGTTGAGCACCCAGCCGGTCAAGCTTCGTTCCATGGCCAACCGGTAGACGAACGGGCGAAAGCCGACGCCTTGCACAACCCCCGTGACCCGAAGGTGGCGCGCCTCCTTAAGGTGAGCCGGCATGGCAACCGCGGCCGTTATAGCCGACTTGCAGCACTCGCCCCCGATCGGCCAGCACCGGCACGGTGGGGTCGCCATCGCAGAGGGCGAGCATTCGCGTCAACGCATGCTCGTCGCGCTCGACGTCATACTCCACGAATTGCTCGCCGCGCCACTGCAGCTCCTCACGCAGCTCGGCGGTATACGCGCACCAAGCAGTGCCGTAGAGCTCAAGCACGGGCCAAAGCCTCGCGCAGAACGTGATAGATGGTGCCCTGCGCCTCCTGAATGCGCGGAATGAAATCGCACGGAACGACGATTGCGACGTCGGCGAGGTTGCGCCGAACGATTTCGCCACCGTCGCAGCCGAGCAGCGCGACGCCGAGGAGGCCGCGCTTACGCCCCTCTTCCAATGCAGCCACGATATTGCGCGAACCGCCGCTGGTTGAAAACGCGAGCATGATATCGTTGGGCTTCGATTGCGCGATGAGCTGGCGAAGGAAGATCACGTCGACGCCGACGTCATTTGCGGTCGCCGTGATGACTGCCGGCTCGAGCGCGAGCGAAATTGCCGGAACTGCAGGCCAGCCGACTTCCGGGTCAACGCAGTCGAGCACGAAATCCGTCGCGTCGGTCGCCGAGCCCCCGTTGCCAAACGCAAGGATGCGGCCGCCCCGTGCGAGCCGGGCGCGGATCGCTGCGATAGCGTCGCAGAGCGCATCGAGTTGCTCGGTCGCGACGCGCCGGCGCAGTTCGTCGGCGTCGCGCGCCTTAGCGAGAATCGACGTGGCAACTTCCGCGATGAGTCCCTCCGGATCGTCCGCCGACTCACTCAAGAACGGATAGAGAAAGCCAACTTCGCTGACGCGCTCGTGATGCGAAAGGTGTTCGAGAAAGACGTGCACCGACTCGTACATCGTGTGGCCCATCAGCTCGAAGAGCTCTTGATGAACGTGGACGTCGTTGACGGGTGCGGCCACCCCATAATCGGCGTGCAGCGATATCGAAGGGCGCGGCCATGCGATGGTAAATGCACCGCACCGCCTTGCCGTCACAAGCGCATCTTCCAACGCGGCATCGCCTTGGGGTGGTCCAAGTGCGATTGCCATGTCGCGCGGTCCTGCGACCGCCGAGATAAACGCGTGCGGTGCGGCGCTGACGTCGAGCGCGGGGAGCGCACGCTTTCCTACCAGAACGGGATGAATGAATTCGACCGAAAGATGCATCGCGTCGGTCGCATAGGCGCCCCGACCGAAGGCCAGGAGTCGTCCACCCTCCGAAAAACGTAACGCCATCTCGCTTGCCGCGCGCGCGAGCGGCAATGCTTGTTCCTCGAAGAAAGGTGAGCAGAACGCGTTGCGCTCAACGATACGGTCGCGCAGCCAAGCGCGTTCCACGCTACCCAGCGCCGGCGCCGGCTTTAGCAAATGCGCGGAAGCGGATCGCCGACCAACATGTCGACGACGCGCGTTCCTCCGTACGACGTACGCGAAACGACGCGCCCCTTCGGCTCGGCCGCGAGTTCGCCAATGATTGCCGAATCTTGGCCGCCCTGGACCGCGCGCATTGCTTGCTGCGTCGCGCGGGCAGATTCGGGCGCGACCACCGCCAGCAGCTGGCCCTCGTTGGCGATGTGCAAGGGATCCAGGCCTAAGATCTCACACGCTCCTCGCACGCAATCGCTCAGCGGAACTGCCGCTTCTTCGAGGATGACGCCGACGCGTGCATCGCGCGCGAGCTCGTTGAGCGCCGTCGCGACGCCGCCGCGCGTGGGATCGCGCATCCAGCGAATTGCCGGCGCCGCGGCCTCGCAAAGCGCATTCACAAAGGGGAAGACCGAACGCGTGTCCGACGCAATGTCGGCTTCCAACTCCAACTCACCGCGGGCGAGTAGGATGGTAATGCCATGCTCGCCGATCGGACCCGAGAGCAAAACGGCGTCGCCCGCACGCGCCTGTTGCGGGCCTAAGGTCAAGCGTTCGTCGACGCAACCCAGACCGAACGTCGAGACGTACATGCCGTCGGCCATGCCGTGTTCGACGACTTTCGTGTCGCCGCCAACGATGTGCACGCCACAGGTGCGAGCGGCCTGCGCCATCGCGGCTACCTCGCGCTCGAGAACCTCTCCCTCCAGCCCGGCTTCAAGGATAAACGTCGCCAGCAGCGCGAGCGGTCGCGCGCCGGCGACGGCCAGATCGTTGACGGTGCCGTGCACCGCGAGCGATCCGATCGAGCCTCCAGGAAAGCGCAGCGGCTTGACGACAAAACCGTCGGCGGTAAGCGCCAGCCGTTTTCCATCAACCGTTACCAACGCCGAATCGGAAAGCGCTTCGAGAATCGGATTGGCAAACGCGGGAAGAATGATGCCTTCGATGAGGCGCCGCGTCGCCTTCCCGCCGGCGCCATGAGCCATCTCGATCTGCGCGATGTTGGTGCGCGTCTCCACCGCCGGCCTCAAGTGGGGACGGCGTACTTATAATGGGCCGCGCAGGCGCCTTCGCTCGATACCATGAGCGCGCCGATTGGATGCTCGGGCGTGCACGCGTTCCCGAAGAGCTTGCACTGCGCCGGCGTGAGAACGCCCTTGAGCACTTCGCCACACTGCGCAGCCTTCGGATCGGTGACGCGCACCCCGGGAAGGTCGAACTGCGCTTCTGCATCGTAGCGCGCGAACTCGGGCTTAATCTTTAATGCCGATTGCGAGATGAAGCCTAAGCCGCGCCATTCGAAATACGGCCGCAGCTCGAAGACGTCGGCAAGCGAGCGCATTGCGGCGCGGTTTCCATCCCAAGGCACGATGCGGCGGTACTGATTTTCGACCGCCGCCGTACCGGCATGCAGCTGGTGAAGCAGCATGAGGATTGATTCGAGTAAATCCAACGGCTCGAAACCGGCAATTACGACAGGTTTTCGATAGTGATGCGCGATGAACTCGTATGGCCGGCAGCCCGTGATCGTCGAAACGTGCCCTGGACCGATGAACCCGTCGAGGCGCATATCGGGCGAGTCGAGGATCGCGCGAATCGCGGGAAGGATCGTCACGTGGTTGCAAAAGACGCTGAAGTTCTCGATACCGAGGGACCGCGCTCGTAAAATCGTGAGCGCCGTCGAGGGTGCGGTAGTTTCGAAGCCAATGGCGAAAAAACAAACGCGTTTGTCGGGCTCGTTTTGCGCGATACGCAATGCGTCCAGTGGCGAATATACCATGCGCACGTCGCAGCCGCGCGCTTTATACTCTAAGGGTGTCCCGCGCGTTCCAGGCACGCGCATCATGTCGCCAAACGCGGTCAAGATCGTCGCCGGCCGTTCTGCAATGGATAAGCCGTCGTCGACGCGGCCCATCGGCAAGACGCAAACCGGGCACCCGGGCCCGTGCACCAGTCTGATGTTCGGCGGCAACACGTCGCGCAGGCCGTGACGGTAAATCGAGTGCGTGTGTCCGCCGCAGACTTCCATGATCGAGTACTGTCGCGACGGCTCGGCGAGGCGCGCGATCTCGTCGGCCAATTTCCGGATCAACGCTGGATCTCGGAACTCGTCGACGTATTTCATGGTGCGAACGTATAGCCGCGCACTTCGTCCATCGCCTGCTGCTCTTCGCCAAGCGCCGCGATCATGGTGAGCTGGTCGCGCGCCTGCTCTTCGTTGATCTTACTCATCGCGAATCCGACGTGGATCAAGACCCAATCGCCGATCTCGAGTGGTTCGTCGGCCAGCAAGCCGACGTTGATCGATCGCTTTACGCCGGCAACGTCGACTTTGGCGAGCAGTGGCTGCTCGCTTGAAAACTCAACGATTCGCCCGGGGATCGCCAGGCACATACGTCGTTGTTACGCTTTCGTCCGGTGCTGACCCTTACGCTGCGGGCCGGTGTGCTTTGATATCGGCCGTTCTTTCGCCGAGTTCTTTGCGTTCACTCTCCTCGAATACACGGCGTTCAAAAAAGAAAAGCAAGCGTCCCTCCTCCTGAACGTAGAGGAAGACGGCGTTGTCGAGCAGCCACAAAATCGCTGAGCGTCGACTGCTCGGCGCGTGCAGCGGACAGACGCCGCGGCGTGCCTGTCACGACGCGATTCTGCGGCCAAGCTTGTAGGTGAGTTTTCCGATGCGCGCCGAGACGGCGTGGCCTCGGTCGTGCGCTGCCACACAAAACTTTCTTCGATCTCGGTACGTACCGAGAGCGCGCGAGCGACCGGAACCCCCGCGAGTGTCAAGTCGGCGTCGAAGGCTTTCCTTTGCGCGAACAGAGTGCTACCTACGGCAGTCGTTCTCGAGCAGCGCGATGGTCATCACCTAACATCGTTCCCTCCTTGAAGAAATGTTCACCACGCAGCCGTTACCGGCCACGGGCTTCGCTGTTGCGCTTGCCCGCTCTCAATAAAAACCGCTGCCGCGGTGAAGGACCATTGCAACCGCTATAATAGTGATAGCACATCGCGCTGCAGCGATTCGTCTTGAGGAGATTGGCCATTATGAGCCTGTATTCGCCCACTCCAAAGTTTGACGAGATTCACGTGCTCTGGACTTCCGAAGGAATGAGTTGCGACGGCGACTCGGTCTCGATCACCAACTCATCCCAACCTGCACTTGAAGATATCGTCAACGGCCTCGTCCCAGGGCTGCCGAAAGTGCATATCCACAACAAGGTGCTTTCGCCGACCTTCGGCGGAGATGAGTTCCTCGCGCCGTTCTTCCAGGCGGCCAACGACGAGCTCAATGCGCCGTTTATTCTCGTCGTTGAAGGATCAATTCCAAACGAAAAAATCAACGGCGACGGTTACTGGACGTCGATGGGGAACGATCCCGCGACGGGAGAGCCGCTCACGCTCAACTGGTGGCTCGACCGACTTGCGCCCAAGGCATGGGCGGTCGTGGCGTGCGGCACGTGCGCGACCTACGGCGGCATCCACGCGATGGCCGGCAACGTGACCGGATGCATGGGTCTGGTCGATTATCTCGGCAAAGACTTCGTTTCGGCGGGCGGCCTTCCGGTCGTCAACGTTCCCGGCTGTCCGGTGCAACCCGAGAACATGATGGAGACGCTGGCTTGGGCGCTCGCGCAGGCGGCCGGAAACGCGCCGATCATCCCTCTCGACAAGCTAGGGCGTCCAACGTGGCTCTTCGGCAAGACCGTGCACGAAGGATGCGATCGAGCCGGCTACTACGAGCAAGGCGACTTCGCCTACGATTACAACTCGCCGAAATGTTTGGTGAAGGCCGGTTGTTGGGGCCCGGTCGTGAACTGCAACGTGACCAAGCGCGGATGGATGGTCGGCATCGGCGGCTGCCCCAACGTCGGCGGCATCTGCATCGGGTGCACGATGCCGGGTTTCCCCGATAAATTCATGCCTTTTATGGACACCCCTCCCGGGGCCACGGTATCCTCGCAGCTCATCGGACCTTACGGTAAGCTGATTCGAGCCTTGCGGAGCTTCACCAACGTAACCGTTAACGAAGAACCCGCGTGGCGGCACAATCGGCCGGAGCTAACGACCGGCGCGGATCCGCGCTGGGGCAACACGAGAAAGGCGGCCTCCAATGGCTATCGCTGAGTCGACGAAAACCGAGCGTCGGAATATCGTTTCGCGCTCGTGGGATCCCATTACGCGCATCGTCGGAAACCTTGGAATCTATACGAAAATCGACTTCGACGAGCGACGCGTTGTAGAATGCAAGAGCACGTCGTCGCTCTTCCGCGGTTACAGCATTTTCATGAAGGGCAAGGATCCGCGCGATGCCGGCTTCATTACCAGTCGGATCTGCGGTATCTGCGGCGACAACCACACCGTGTGTTCGATCTATGCTCAGAACATGGCGTATGGGATACGTATGACGCCGCTGGCCGAGACGATCTTCAATCTGGGAGAAGCGGCCGAGTACATGTTCGACCACACGATCTTTCAAGACAATCTCGTCTTCGTCGACTTTTGCGAGCAGATCGTCAAAGAGACGAATCCAGGCCTATTTGCCCGCGCGGAGCAGACGCCCGCGCCGCATGCCGACATCCACGGTTTCAAAACGATCGCCGACATCATGCGCGCCTTCAACCCGTTTACCGGAAAGATGTACTTGGCGGCGCTTGAGTTCAGCCGAACGACGCGCGAAATGTTTTGCATCATGGAAGGCCGCCACGTTCATCCGTCCACGCTCTATCCGGGCGGTACCGGTACGGTTGCCACCACGCAAATCTTCACCGATTATATGTCGCGACTCATCCGTGTCATGGATTTCTGCAAGCGAGCCGTGCCGATGAATGACGATGTCTTTGATTTCTTTTACGAAGCGTTGCCAGGATACGAGAACGTCGGAAGGCGCCGAATCCAACTCGGCTGCTGGGGCGCGTGGCAAGATCCGCAAGCCTGCGATTATCGCTACGAGCATATGACCGACTGGGGCCGGAAGATGTTCGTCACGCCGGGCGTCGTGGTCGACGGCGAGCTGGTAACGACCGACCTGGTCGAGATTAACCTCGGCATTCGAATTATGCTCGGCCACTCGTATTACGACGACTGGCAGGGCGAAGAGATGTTCGTCCGGCGGGATCCGCTCGGCAATCCGGTTGACCGGCGCCATCCGTGGAACGTCACCACGCTTCCGCGACCCCAAAAGCGCGATCTCGACGGAGGAAAGTACAGCTGGGTTATGAGCCCGCGCTGGGTGAATCCGCGAACCGGCGAAACGCTCGCGCTCGAAACGGGCGGCGGCGCGCTCGCGCGTCTTTGGGTCACGGCGCTTGCCGGTCTCGTCGACACCGGCTACGTCAAGTCGACTGGACGTAGCGTGTTGATCAATCTGCCGCGCTCGCGCGAGCTTCCAGAAATGACCTTTGAGTGGAAGACGCCGCAGTGGTGCAACGCGATCGAACGCGATCGGGCGCGCATCTACTTCGTCGCATATGCGGCCGCGCAGGCGATCTTCTTCTTGGAACAAGGCCTCAAAGAAGTTCGTGCGGGCAGAACCAAGACGTTCAACGACTTTGAAGTCCCCCAAGACGCATTCGGCTGCGGCTTCCACGAGGCGGTGCGAGGCGTTCTTTCTCACCACGTCGTCATTCGCGACGGCAAGATCGCAAACTATCAACCGTGGCCGCCGACTTGCTGGAACGGGAGCCCGACCGATTCGGAAGGGCGCCTTGGCCCGTACGAAGACGCCGTCACCGATATGCCGCTCTTCGAAGAGAACGATGCGGACAGTTTCCGTGGCGTCGATATCATGCGCGCGGTACGCAGCTTCGATCCGTGCCTGCCGTGCGGCGTGCATATGTACCTCGGCGGCGGCCGTACGTTGGAGCGTCTCCACACGCCGTTTGGCACGCCCGAGTAAAAAGGCGCCGATGGACGACGCGGAAGTCCGGCGGCAGATTGATGCGCTCGAGCCGCTGCTTGCCGGACTGCCGTCCGACGCCGCCGGCACCGTTGAGGCGCTGTTGCGCCTGTACGGCGAAACGCTTCGCCGAATGGTCGCGGCCGCGAACGACGCACCCCAGGTGAGCGACGCCTTCGCGCGCGATGAGCTCATCTCCAACATGCTTATTCTTCACGACGTGCCTGCCCCGGAAAGATACGTGCCACCGACAGCGGCGAGCGAGCGCTGCGATCTTTGCGGCGAGGAGCTCTCCGAAGCCCATGCACACCTTTCGACGCGAACGAGAAAACGGTGCTCTGCGCGTGCGCGGTGTGCGCGCTGCTCTTTCCGCAGCGCGCCGACGCGGGCGGCCGCTACCGCTTCATTCCCGCGACCTCCACGTACCTACCGGATCTTGTCTTCGACGAGCTCACGTGGAACGCGCTCGAGATTCCCGTTCACGTGGCCTACTTCGTTCGTTCCCCGCAGACCGGCGGCGTCGTCGCATACTATCCGAGCCCGGTCGGCGCGGTAGAGTCGTTGCTCAAGCTCGATGCTTGGCAAGAGGTCGAGCAACGAAACCCCGCGCTCGGAAAGCTCGTTGCCGATACGCAAGCCTTGCTGGTGACCGGCATGGACGGAAACGCCGAAGGCTGGATCGTCGGCATCGACGTCTGTTACCGTTTGATTGCGGTCATGCGCACGCATTGGCGCGGCTTACGCGGCGGCGACGGCGTGCGAGCCGAGCTCAAACGGTTTTTCGACGAGCTTCGCGCCTCATCAGCCCCTCACCACACAGGAGAGAGCCATGAACGGTTTACTCAAGTTGCTCTTTAAGCCATTGGGCGTCGTGACTCCCGATCTCATGTCGCACATTGCGGGCGTGGCCGCGGGCAACGACAAGGGCAACTACGAACGACAGGCTGGCAATCTTGCCGATGGCCGATCGACGGCCGCGCGCTCGACCAGCCTCGATCCCGCGTCGCACGAACCGATTTTACCGCAAATGCCGAATCTTTCCCCGCCGTGATGCAGGCGTCGCTCGGCGCGCCGCCGCTGCGCTTCCGTGCGCTCGGCGCGCAGCCGTCGCGCGCCTTCGCGACGCCGACCATCGAACTTTGGGTTGAAATCGCGTGCGAGGCGCCGTATGAAATTCGGGCTATCGCTCTCAACGTCGAGGTTCGCATCGCGGCGCAACGACGTCGCTACGAAACCCAGGAGCGCGAGCGACTCTTCGATCTGTTCGGCGAGCCCTCTCAATGGCAGCAGTCTCTTCGAAGCGTGCAGTGGATGCGAGCTTCAGTCAATGTGGCGAGTTTTGCCGGTTCGACCGTGATTGAGATCCCGCTGCCCTGCAGCTACGATTTCGACGTCGCCGCCGCCAAGTATCTGGCCGCCCTCGAAGACGGCGAGATACCGGTCGACGTGCTTTTTAGCGGCACCGTCTTTTATGACGACGGCGCCGGGCGGCTGCAAAGCGCGATGATTCCGTGGGAGAGCGAGGCGACGTTTCGCATCACCGTTGCGATGTGGCGCAAGGCGGTCGACGCCGCTTTCCCCGAAAGCGCGTGGCTTCGCGTAAGCCGAACGATGCTCGCTCGGCTTCACACGTACCGTTCCAGCCATGCTCACCTCGATTGGGATGAAACGCTCGCCGATCTTCTTGAGAACGCCCGAGGCTAACGTGGACGCAGTGCGCCAGATCGCGCAAGCAGTGTTGTATGAAGGCTACCTGCTCTGGCCGTATCGCCGCAGCGCGCTCAAAAACCAGCATCGCTTTACGATCGGCGGTCTCTACCCGGCCCGCTACGCCCAGAGCTTCGGCGACCGAAGCGAAGCGCGCGTTGAGTGCCTGATCGAAGGCACGCAACCGGAACTCGATCTCGAAGTACGTTTCCTGCACATGATTCGCCGGCAAGTTTGCGTCGACGGCAGCGCCGTGGACGACGTGACGCTTGACGGCCGTCGCTATCTCACCTGGGACGAAACCGTAGAACGGAGCGCCGGTGAAGCGGACCGTCTCACGTGGGAGGCAGGCTCGGAAAGGGAACGGGTTTCGACAAATCTCGAGCTTCTGCGCAGCTGGGAGCGGATCGACGGCCTCGTCGAATGTCACGTCGCTCGTCTCGACGACGCGTTGCAACGCATCAGTATTCGCGTCGCGAATGAGAGTTTGGCAACCGATTCATCCCGCGACGCCGCGCTGCGCTGCACGATGCTCGCCTGTCACGTCGTGCTGCACGTGCGAGACGGGACGTTCGTCTCAACGGTCGATCCGCCGGCGACGTTGGCGAAGGCCGCGCAAGCCTGCCGCAGTGAAGGGCTCTGGCCGGTGCTCGTCGGAACGCCGCCGGCGCGCGACACCATACTCGCCTCTCCGATCATTCTCGAGGAATATCCTCAAATCGCTGCGGAAACGCCGTGCGACTTTTTCGATGGTGCTGAAATCGGCGAATTGCTTGCCCAAAGCATTCTCGCCCTTTCCGATGAGGAAAAGCAGGAAATGCGCGCGACCGATCCGCGCGCGCGCCAAATTTTGGAGCGCGTCGAGTCCATGACTCCCATTGAGCTTGCCCGCCTGCACGGCGGTTTGCGCCCGCGGGAGAGCGTGACGTGAGCTTAGAACGCGGGAGCCGCGTCGTATTGCGGCCGCGCGCCGACGGCGACGTGCTCATGCGTGCACTGGAAGGCCGCCGTGGCGTGGTCGATGCTGTCGAAGAAGACATGGAGGGCCGGCGCTATATTGCCGTCGTCCTCGAAGACGATCCGGCGCGAGATATCGGGAAAGCTCGCCGCCTCGCTCATCGTTTTTTTCTTGCGCCTGACGAGGTCGAGCGGATCGGCGATCAAGAGTTAGATTCGCTCCTACCGCGGGTGTTGGTCGCGGGAATCGGTAACGTCTTTTTGGGCGACGACGCGTTCGGCGTCGAAGTGGTGAAGAAGCTAGAGCAGACCACCTTTCCGTCCGGCGTCAACGTGGTCGAGTTCGGAATCCGTGGGATGGACCTCGTTTACGCGCTGGGTGACGGCTACGACGCCGCAATCCTAGTCGATGCGGCCCCGCGCAACGCAGAGCCCGGCACGATCGACGTGATCGAAGTGGACGACGATACGTTCGAGGGTGTTACGATCGAGGGCCACGGCATGCATCCGTCGCAGGCAATCGCCCTGGCGCGGCAGATCGGTTCAATTCCACCGCGCTTGATCGTCGTCGCATGCGAGCCGGCAGCGATACCATCACCTGACGAGATTTGCGAGGGCCTTAGCGCACCGGTCGCCGCGGCGGTCGACCGCGCCGCTACGCTCGTCATCGAGCTCGTCGAGGATCTGCGCAAATCGCAGCAACCCCATCCTGAGGAGGTTACATTCACATGACGATTCACATCCCTCGCAGCATCGTGGTTTCTACCGCAATCCTGGCCTGTCTGGCCATTGTGGGCTTGATCGCGCGGCAGGGGCCCGAATACACGCGGTACGCAAAGATTGAGGGAATGTCCGAGAGCTAGACGCGTGCACGAAGCCTCGGTTGCACGTGCAATCGTCGATGAGATCGTCGACCGCGCCTCAGACGAGCTCATTGAGCGCGTGTTTCGCGTTCGCCTGAAGATTGGAGCGCTCACCGGCGTCTTCCCGGACGCATTGACGTTCGTCTGGGACGCCGCGACCGAAGGCACGCTCGCCGAGGGATCGATTCTCGAGATCGAACGGATTCCGCTGGAGATCTTCTGTAAACGTTGCGTCCGCTCGAGGCAGGTCGAGCAAACCCACCCGCCGCTTCCGATCTGTCCGGTCTGCGGCGATCCTTCGGCCGAGATCGTGCGGGGCCGAGAGTTGCTCATCACTGGTTTGGAGGTAACCTATGCAGCCGGAACTGCTCGAAGTGGAGCAAGCGATTCTTCGGAAGAACGCGGACCTCGCGCAGGCATTGCGTGACCGGTTCGCGCGCTCCGAAACGTACGTCATCAACCTTCTTTCCAGCCCGGGTGCCGGGAAAACGACGCTGCTCGAAGAAACGCTCCGCCGCTTTGCAACGGAGTATCGCGTGGGCGCGCTCGTCGGCGATCAAGCCACCGAGAATGATGCCGTGCGGCTGGCGCGCAGCGGAGCTCCCGTCAAGCAAATCGCCACCGGAGCCGAGTGCCGGCTCGATGCCGAGATGGTCGGCTCAGCGCTGGAAGGCTTGGATTGGGGTGACCTCGATCTCCTCGCCATCGAAAATGTCGGCAATCTCATTTGTCCGGCCGAGTACGATTTGGGCGAAGAGCTTCGCATCGTGCTTTTTTCGACGCCCGAAGGAGAAGATAAGCCGCTCAAATATCCTCTGGCATTCACGACCGCCGACCTCGTCATCCTGACGAAGATCGACCTCATTGGTGCGACGGGGTTCGATCGCCGCACGGCGCGGGAAAACATCCAGTGCGTGCATCCCGGCGTCGACGTCATCGAGCTTTCGGCCCGCACGGGCGATGGCATGGAGCAGTGGTTCGAATACCTGCAGTGCAGAATCGCCGGCGAACGCGTCCACGCATATTAGCGCTGTTCGCGCTGCTCGCGGCCATCAACGGCGCCGCGTGGATAGTGCTGCTCCTTGCCGCACATCGGTACGCGCTGCTCTTGCCGCTCGGCGTGACCGCGTACTTGCTCGGGCTACGGCACGCCGTCGATCCGGATCACATCGCCGCAATCGACGGAACCACGCGCAAGCTCATGCACGAAGAGAAGGCCGCGGAATCGGTCGGTTTCTATTTTTCCTTGGGGCATTCGACGATCGTCTTCGTACTGAGCATTTTGGTGGCGCTCTTCGGCGTCATGGTGAAGACCCGGTTCCCAGTCTTAGAGAACTCCGGCGCGGCGATCGGAACTTGGGTTTCGGTCGTCTTCTTGCTGGTAATCGCGGCGGCGAACTTGGTCGTGCTGCTCGATCTCTTGCGCGGCAAGAGTCAAGCGGTGCAGTCGGACTATGCGCTGGGGGGAGGAATTCTCGCTCGGGTGCTGCGCCCTGCCTTGCGCATGGTCAGGCGCAGCGAGCACATGTATCCGGTCGGACTGCTCTTTGGCCTCGGCTTCGACACTGCCACGGAAGTGGCTCTGCTCGGCATCTCCGCCGCATCGGGCGCGGGCGGAATGCCGATGATCTACATCTTGATTCTTCCGTGGCTGTTTACCGCGGGGATGTCGCTCATCGATACCGCCGAAGGCGTTGCGATGCTTGGTGCATACGGTTGGGCCTACGTTCGGCCCGCGGCAAAGGTGCTCTATAACGTCAACATGACGCTGCTGACGACGATCATCGCGCTCTTCGTCGGCGGCGCCGAAGCGTTCGCCGCGATCGGAACGCATCCGACGCTCTCCTTTTCATGGCTCGGGTACGGCATCATCGCGATTTTCGGCGCGAACGTCGCACTTAGCGCGTTCTTCTACCGCTTCCGGCAATAATGTAGATGGCAAAATCTTCTGGTACCGGCGACGCGTCGCAAGGCGCCACCGTCGACCTTAGCCCGCACGAGAAACGTGAAGCGGGACGGCGCGCCGGATTGCGCGCTGCGGTCGTCTTCGAGTCGGTGCGGCAGGAAGGCGAGCGGGAGTTACAGCGCCCCGCGGTGGCGCTGGCGTTCTCCGGGCTCGCCGCGGGGCTATCGATGGGCCTCTCGCTGGTGGGAAGCGGACTCATACGCGCCGCACTTCCCGCCGCGCCGTGGCGGCCGCTACTCGAAAATGCGGGCTATACGCTCGGCTTTTTGGTCGTCATTCTCGGTCGTCAGCAGCTCTTCACCGAGAACACGGTAACCGCAATCCTTCCGTTGCTCGACGATCCCGATAAAGGGCAAAAATTTATCGCCGTAGCGCGTCTTTGGGCCGTCGTGCTCGTCAGCAATCTCGCGGGCGCGTTCGTTTTCGCGTTTGCCGTCGCGCACAGCGGTGCCTTTTCGGCCGAGGTT
>DATDIA010000107.1:0-3085 GCA_036521295.1 Candidatus Cybelea sp.
GCACTCATGGTCGTTCAAAGTGTGGTCTCGCTCGTTACGATCATCATCGTCGCGGCTCGCGCGATCGGCATCATTCCGAGCACTTAGCTCGAAACGGAGCATTCTTCTTTGGAAAGAGAGCCGACTTCATCAACGGACAGATCGACGTCTACAAATACCACCGGGGCACGTTCAACTACCGGTACAGCTTCAACAACGGCCTCTCCACCTTCAACGGCGTGGAAGGCGTCACGTACAGCCCAGACTCCAGACAGTAGTTACCCCTCCCCCTCCACGGAAACTATCCCGGTTCGTTTCGAGCCGGGATAGTTTTTATATGGCAGGCGCGCGCCGGTCTTTTGCTCCCATAACGATCAGCCAGAGCACGATCGCGATCTCACCGAGCTGCAGAGGGAAGGTGACGTTCCCAACGAGATCCACGTACTGCGGCAGCAGGACGCCGACAAAATTCTGCGCCAGATAGGCAACACCGTTCAGGATAAGCCACGCGCCGAGACTCCGCGGCAGAAAACCCGACCTGTAGACGAGGATGCCGAACGGCAGCAAGCGAATCGGCTCCGCGCGCGAAGAGCAGCGCCCCGAAGTCGTTGAGCGTGTTGATGAAGTAGATTGGGACGTCGGCGAGGCCAAGGATGACCATGATCGTAGCGACGGTTCGGTCGACGCCGTTGAGCAGACGATACAGCGCGAGCACGACGAAGATCTCGATCGTCGCGGTAAATAGATCTGCGTAGATGCCGAAACGGAAGAGGTGCTCGTGCGCGGCGATGTTCTGCGCGGTAGCGGCTGCGTTTCCGGCCACGAACAACACGCTCGGGATGTAAATCAAGCGCACGGGGCCGAGCAGGACTACACCGAGATACAGCAGTCCGGCGATTCTCGCGTTCCTGCTGAGTGAACTCACGTGGCCTCCTCCCCAAGTCGTGGCTTCCGCCTTTCAGTCCAGTGCCTCCCTTCCGCTGGCTGCGTCACGCGCTGAGCGTACAAGGCCATGTGTCGGTCAAACGAACAAAGCCAAGGTTTTCAAGGATCGGCTGGCTCGTGGGGAGAGCGTCAACGATTAGGTAGCGGGCGCCGAAGTCTATTGCGTCCCTTGCGCGTGCGGCTACCGTCGCCCGGTAGAAGCCGCGGCCGCGATGCTGCTCCATCGTTCCTCCGCCGTAGAGCCCGCCGAACGCGCTTCGAGGGTCGGTGTATAGCCGCCCTACGCTTACGGCAGCGTTCCGTTCGATCACGATATAGGCGCGATGCCGCATCGAGCCTTTCTGTATGCCGGAAAGAAGTTCGCGAGCAGTGAGTCCGTGATCTTTTCCGAAAACCTCTTCCGCCGATTGGCGGTACAGATCCACATGGTCTTCGTTTTCGATGCGAATAACTGCATGAGCCGGCGGCTCGTCGATCCAGCTCGCGGGTTCTTGCAGATCTAAGACCAATACGGTCTCCCGCGGGCCGGCCATAAAGCCGTACCGTTCAACGCGCTGCAAGAGATCCGGTGGGCCATCGTGCTGATAGACTTTCCATTCGACTTCGGCCCCCAGCTCCCGATAGTGAGCAGCCTGCTCGGCGATAACCGCATCCGCGATGCCGCCAGTTAATGAAGAGAACGAAATCATGTGGCGCTCGGGGTCAGCGCAGCGTATGCGGGAAACGTAGGGGAGCGCTTCGAGTATGCACCCATCGGGTGCTATGGTGCGACGCTCGAAATCCAGTTGCCCGCGGATGGCTTCAAGATCGAGCACTCTAGTTCGGCGGGCGGTCTTCCGGCGGAAGCGCGCTGCGCGGAATTGACGCCGGAGGCCCCGCAAGGAGGAGGATATGCAGGACGGCGTTATTCAGCGCGATTGCTTCTGCCGTCACACGAGCTGGACAAGCGACGTCGCCCGTAAGCCGTCCGTGCCACTTCACACGGTTCGTCGCGTTAAACGGTGCCTTTTTTACGCACGATTGGCTCGCGCCGCCGTCGTTGCTCGACGCAGCAAGGGCGGCGAAGAAACTCTCGACGATGCCTTCCGGAACGGTGAACGATTTGGTACTGGCCGCCGCGGATGTTATTGATGCCGAGCCGTCGGAACTCACCTCGATTTGGTACGCATTCGGGTCGTCCGGGCGGGAACCGAGAATGACGGCGTTATCGAGCGGCGTCGCCGCGATGAGGACGCCCGCGGCGAGGGCCGTGAACAACCGTGAAATAGATCCCACGACCTGCATCGTTCAGCCCCCCCTTCTCCACATCATCCTTGCGAGCGGTACTCCCGATCCGGCTCGAAGAAGAGCGTATCCACCTTTCCACGCGCATCCAGGCCGTACCAAATCAGAATCGAACTTGTGCCTTTTGAAAGCCGGAATTGCGAGACTGTCAGTGAGGCGTTATCGGGCGACGGCATGCGCGCGACGAGCGCGAGCGAGCCGCCCGGCCATAGCGGCGCGATCCTGCGCCGAACGCTTGCGGTGGCAACCGGTGTGACGACACGTGCGAACTCCGGTGAAACGATCGGACGAATATCCGTACCCGCAGCGATGCGATCGAGCAACGACTCTAGTGATGCCGCAACTTTTGGCTGAGCGTCGGCGATCGCCGTAAGCTTCTTCGGCAGGAGCGGTGCCTCGACGAGCCCGGCAATCACGTGCGCCATGTAGTCGGGACGTGCCGAATCGGAGTTGGCGAGTACCACGACCGTCAACGAGTCGTTGGGATAACGTGAGATCTGAGAGGTGAAGCCTTGCCAGGCGCCGCCATGTTCGATGAGGCGGTGGCCGTTCTGCGTCGTGATCTCCCACGCAAAACCATAGTCGCCGTCGTTCGGCTTTCCGTTGTTGAGCTTATAGACGGTCCACATCGCGTTCAAGCTCGCCTGCGTGAGCAACTGAGTCGTGTACAGGGCGGCATCCCATTTCGCCAGGTCCGGAACGTTGAAGTAGAGCGCGCCGTCGGCGGTGGAGTTGAAGGTCGGCGAGACCCAGTCTTGATTCTTGAGGCCGCCGTCCTCCCATTGATATCCGGCTGCCCGGTTCGGGATAATATCGGCCTCTCTGATGAGTCGCGTGGAGGTCATACCAAGCGGTTTGAAGATGCGCTTGGCGAGAT
>DATDIA010000108.1:0-3073 GCA_036521295.1 Candidatus Cybelea sp.
CAGTTCGAGCTCTTCGGGCACCATGTCTATGCCGATGAGCTGCGAGGACGGCATGCGATCGGAGAGTAGCGCAAGCAAATACCCATCGCCGCAGCCGAGATCGATCACCGTTTTGGGTGAGGGCAGCTTCGCGATGTCGTCGACGAGCAATGCATAGCTCGAGCGCCCGTCGTCGGCGATGCGCCCATACCAAAATGTGGAACTCGTCGTACCAGCATAGCGCGCATGCCACTCACGCAGGAAGCGCGAACCCTCGAATGCCGCCGGTATTCTACGTGTTGCGTTGCCGGAGCGAAAGTAGGATTGATCTCTCGCGACAGCGGTCGCAGGAATAAACTTCACCATAAGATCTTGCCTATCGATTACTGCCTCGCGAAACGATGGATCCCATTGTTCCTGGCCTCCAAGA
This sequence comes from Candidatus Cybelea sp., assembly GCA_036521295.1. Taxonomy (GTDB): domain Bacteria; phylum Vulcanimicrobiota; class Vulcanimicrobiia; order Vulcanimicrobiales; family Vulcanimicrobiaceae; genus Cybelea. The sequence continues at coordinate 410 of DATDIA010000108.1, forward strand.
TAGCGGCGGATAAGGCGCGTGCGACGGTCGACGTCAACTGATTCGACGGTAGCCACGCCGCGAAGTCCGAGATGGCGCAGCACCCCTCGCTCCAGGTCAAAGTCAACGATGCCGATGGCTGCCCTAGAATCATGCTGCAACCGCTTTGGAAAGCTGCCCGAAGAACCGGCGATCATCCAGATCGCTCCGTCCTCCCATAAAAACCAGACTGGAGTCTCACAAGGACCGGCTTCGCCGCTCGTCGCCAGATGGGCCATCAGCGGTCTGGCGAGAAACGAATCGATATCGAAGTCCCGCTCGAGCACGTGCACGCTGCGCCTTTCAATGGCTGAAGTGAGTGCTACTGCTGGACCAGCGCCACCGCGTGTAGAACGCAAGCTTGGGATGGCGAGATGAAGATAACACGACGCGACTTCGTCAACGGCGTGCTCGTTGGCGCTGGGGTTTCGCTGCTCGGCATGCCGGCACCGGCCGACGCACAAGGTCTGGGCGAAGAGTGGACCGGATTCGGCGGGACCGGCGACTACGCCGATTCTAACGGCAATACCGCCGCCGTGGTTAATGCCGCGCACGGCATTCGTGACGGCCGCTACGAGCCGTTCATCGCCGGCGCACGAGCGGTCGACGCGCGATACGACCTCGTGGTCGTCGGTGGCGGCTTTGCGGGGCTAGCGGCTGCCTACGAGTTTAAAAAGGCGCGTCCGGCCGGGACGGTGCTGCTGCTCGACAATCACCCCGTTCCGGGTGGCGAGGCCAAGCAAAACGTCATCGAAGTCGACGGGGTAGCGCTCGTCGGCCCGCAAGGCTCGAACGCAACGCTTGTGCCTGGGCCGGCCTTCGGCTTGGCGCACGACTACTGGAACGAGTTGAACATCCCAACGAGCTTTGATTTCGTGCAACCGTCGGCCGCCGCTGCCGGGATTCGCTTTGCGCGCGACAACTACGAGTCGATGTTCTGGGACGAAGATCTTGCGAGCGTCGGTTGGTTCTTCGGCGGCTCGTTCGTCCGCGATCCGTTTGCAGATGCGCTCGCGCGCGCGCCGCTGGACGCCGCGACGAAACAGGATTGGCTGGCATGGCATAACGCCACGGCGCCGGTGCGGGCACCCGCCGGCATCGACGTCGACCGCTGGCTCGATAGCATGACGTACGGTGACTTTATTCTTAACGTTATGAAACTCGGCCCGAGCGTTTTTGCGCTGGCCGACCCGCTCGTGTCGGTAGGCGACTATGGCGTAAGCTGTACGGCGATTTCGGCGTATGCAGCCAAATTGCTCGGCCTGCCGGGTCCGGCGGGCCCGCAAGGCATCGGTTACGACGAGCGCTTGATCTTTAGTTTTCCAGGCGGGAACGCGACGATCGCGCGTTACATCCTCAAGGCGCTCTTACCCGCCTCGATTGCCGGATCGAAAACCTTGGCAGAGATCGCCGGCGCGCCATTTGACTTCGACTCGTTTGACCGACCCAAGTCAAGCGTGCGCATTCGCGTTGCGGCGACCGCCGTTGCGGTCCGCCACGCCGGCACGCCCGAGAACGCATCGCACGTTGACGTGGTCTACGCGCGCAACGGCGTTCTCGAGCGCGTTGAAGCACGAGCCGTCGTAATGGCCGGGGGTGGATGGGTGAACAAGCGCGTCGTTCGCGACCTGCCTAACGAGTTCGTTCAGGCGTATGCGCAGTTCCATCACGGCCCGATTCTGGTTGCCAACGTTGGTTTACGCAACTGGCGCGCTATGGCGACGCTCGGAGTCTCGGCGCTGCGGTGGTTCGACGGCCTCGGCTTTTTCGCCAACATTCGGCAACCGATGAGCTACGAAGGATACCGCCCGCCGCTCGATCCCGAAAAGCCGACGATCCTGACGCTCTACATCGGTTTTCCTAAGGCCGGCATGCCGCTCGTTGCGCAGGCGACGCTCGGCCGCATGCGGCTCTTTACGACGTCGTACGCGCAGTTCGAACGCGAATTGCGCGACCAGCTCCAGACCCTTCTCGGACCGTCGGGGTTCAATCATCAGCGCGATATTGCGGCAATCGTGCTCAACCGCTGGGGTCATGCCTACATCGCACCGCAGCCCGGCTTCTACTTTGGGAATAACGGCGCGCCGGCAGCTCCCGACGTCATTCGTCGCGGCTTTGGCCGAATCTCGTTTGGCCATTCCGAGCTTAGCGGCCGTCAGAACTGGCCGCATGCGATTGCAGAAGGAAAACGCGCAGCAACGCAAGCGCTTATGCACACCGCATGACAGGCGCCTCGAGCGTCGAAGTCGGGATCGCGATCGGTGCGTGATGTCTTCGCGACCGCGGCGGCTTGGCTCGGCGAGGGGCGCGAGTTTGCGTTAGCGACGCTGGTAACGTTGCGTGAGTCCGCAACTGCGCCGATTGGCACAACGATTGCGGTCGATGACGAAGGACGCATCGCCGGCAATATCGGCGCCGGGTGTTATGAGGCTCAAATCGTTGAAGCGGCCTTGCGAACCGCCTCCGATGGCCAAATGCGCAGGCTTGACATCAACCTCACGACCGAAGATGAGATACTCGGCGGAGCAGGCTGCGGCGCGATGATGCAGGTGGTGACGTGGCGCGCGAAACGTTCCTTTGGTGACGTCGCCCGCGCAATTGCCGAGGGTCAGCGCGACGTCCATGTCTCGTTAGTGTACCAAAACG
>DATDIA010000109.1:0-3238 GCA_036521295.1 Candidatus Cybelea sp.
TTCGATGCGACCGTTGTTCAAGATGTAGGCGCGATCGACGATTGCGAGCGTTTCGCGCACTTGGTGGTCGGTGATGAGGATGCCGAGCCCGCGATCGCGGAGTTGGCGAATCATGGCCTGAATATCGGCCACCGCGATTGGATCGATTCCCGTGAACGGCTCGTCGAGAAGCAAAAAGGCGGGCTGAATTGCCAAGGCCCGCGCGATCTCGACGCGCCTGCGCTCGCCACCGGAAAGGCTGTCGCCTCGCGCGTCGACGAAAGCGCGTAAGCCAAACTCTTCGAGCAGCACGGGTAACCGGCGCTCTCGCTCGTCGTGCGAGACGCCGTTCTGTTCCCAAATCAGCCGGATGTTGTCGCCCACCGAAAGTTTGCGAAAGATCGAGTTTTCCTGCGCGAGATAGCCGATGCCGTTGCGGGCGCGCGCGTACATCGGGGCCGAAGTCAGATCGATCTCTCGATTGCCATTGGCAAGCTGGACACTGCCGCCGTCGGGCTTCACCAGCCCGACGACTATATAGAAGGTCGTCGTCTTTCCGGCGCCGTTGGGGCCGAGTAAGCCGACGATCTCGCCGGTTTCGACTTCTGCCGTTACGCCGTTGACGACGGTTCGCTCGCCGTAGCGCTTGACGAGTCCGCGTAACTTGATCGCTGGTGTTTGGCTCATTGCATCCGTATGTGGGTGAGGGAGATATCAGAGTCAAAGCTCGAACCAGTCGCTCGAAAGCCCTTGGGATCGGTGACGACGACGTCGCCGGTGCCATGAAGCATGCCGGTTGCGCGCCGATAGACGAGCTGCGAACACTTCAAAGTCATCCCCGACGACGTATGAGCGTGGACGCCGTTCATCAGCGTCACCGTGTTAGCAGCCTGGTCGACGACGGCTTGCGGCGCCCGCGCCGCGATCGTTGCTCCATTGCGGTCCCGGAACGTCACGCGCGCGTCTTGAAAAACGGCGCGCGCACCGCCTTGAGGCCCCTTGCTCTCGTACGAACTTGCCAGCAGATCGTAGTCGATGCGGTTGTGGACTTGCTGAATGAGGTGTACCGGCCGCTTCGCGGTTCCTCTTCCGCTGATCTCGAGGACGAGAGGAGTGGCGACGCTGCGAGGGCGGACGGCCGAGGGCGACGGGGTGGCTTTTGGCGGCTGCGGATTGCATCCCGCGATTGCGGCGAGCCAAACCGTCGCCATGACCGCAGCGTAACGCACTTACGGAACCTCGATCGTGGGGCTCGGCTCCCGGCCCTTTGCCGCAGCGAGCGCCAGACCCATCATCGGCATCCACAATCCGAAAATTACGACGCTCACGGTATCGATGAGCCCTTGCACGGCAACGCCGACCAGTCCCGCCGTGACACTCAGTGATAGAAACGCTGCGGTTCTTCCGGCGTAGGAAATCCGTTGGCGCAGCTCAACAGCGAAGCGCCAAAGCGTCCATCCCACTGCGGCCAATCCGACGATTCCGAACTCGACCAAGAACGTGATATAGAGGCTGTGCGCGTGGAAGGCGGTCGGATCGCCGTCGGGAGCGCGCACGAGCGAGTAAAGCCGGGAAAAATTAAAAGGCCCGACTCCGGTGAGTGGGAACCGATCGGCGATCTGTACCGAGGCTTGCCATATCGATAGGCGCGTGTAATCTTCGCTCGGATTATGGTGGGCGTTGAAGAGCAAAAGTACCGCGATGATGCCGCCGAGCACGACGACGGCGGCTCCGCCGATGCCGTGTCGCGTACGAACGGCCAGCAAAAACGCGAAGGCCGCCGCAAAACCCATCCAGCCCGCACGCGAATAAGTAAGGATGAGTGCAACGAGGCCGAGCCCGAGCGTGGTCCACGCCAAGATGCGCATCGAGCGTTGCCCCGCCACGCATCCGAGCGCATATGCGACCGGCGACAGAACGATCAGGTATCCTGCAAGTTCGCCCGGCAGAATGAACGTGCCGGTCGCGCGTCCGTGTTGGATGGCGTACTGCATTACCGGAACGCGGGCGGTCACCATCACGATTGCTGCAGCCGCTGCGAGTGCTCCGGAGAGCAGGTACGCCCAGTAGATCGTTACCGCTGCGTTTCGTTGCGTATAGAAGCGCATGACCGCGCAATGCCAGATGATCCCCAGGCCTCCGATTCCCGTGAAAAGCAGCCCGGCGGCTGGATTGAACCCAACGCCTCCGGCCAACAATCCGGCGCCGAAGACGGCAAGCAATGGGAGAAGCAACGGTTGCGAGCCCGTTTGCGGATAGCGCGCCAAGGTTACCAGCGCGTAGACCGCGAGGAAACCGCAGCCGGCGAGGACGATGAGAATGAGTTGAGGCGGGAAGAGCGCGATACCGGGAAATGCGACGCCGGTCAGCGCGATAAAGCTCGGGAAGAGCGGCACCATCGCAAAAATGATTCCGAGCGCGCCCGGCATGAAACGGCGCACTACGATGCGCCAAGCAAGGCTGCGATCCGCTCGGCGATGCGGCGGGCCGCCCCCGCCTCACCCATCCGAGCGCGTCCAACCTCGCCCATTAGGCGCCGCCGAGCCGGGTCGTTCAGAACCTCGTTTACGCCGGCCACCGCATCCGTCAAGTCACCTGGTAAGACAAGGAGCGCATCGCCGAGTAATCCGCGCTGGCGCTCTCGATACCAACACGTTCGTCTATTGCGATCGCGTTGGAATGCGACGACTGGAACCGCCGCCGCCGCCGCCGCTTCGTTTGCGGTGCCGGCCTGTCCCAAGACGAGCACCGAGCGCGCAAGAAGCGGTCCAAGCGGGCCGCGCCAGCCTCGTACGATTTCGCGTCCGCCGCGGCTCAAAACGAACGGAATCGATTCCTGCGTCGTGGTTCGCACGTCCCAACCGGCTTGTCCCGCTTGCGCTGCAAAGCGATCCGAGTCGAGCCCACGCGCGATCGAGAGCACGGCGCCAATACCGCAATGCTGCGTCGCAAGCTCGCCGACAACGCGCAGGAGAAATGCGGCGTCATCGTACGCGTTCGTGCGACTTCCGGGAAAGAGGGCCAACGCGGGTGCGAATCCCGCCACGGCCCACTCGGCCGCACCATTTTCTGTCGTCGGAAAGAGGTCGACGATCGCATTGGCGACGTCGACTCGAAGACCTCGCCGCCTCAAGTCGAGTGCGGTAGCGTCGTCGCGCACGAAGCAGGCTGCCGCGCGCGCAAGAACTCGTTGCTCAAACGGGCCGTAGCGAGCCACTTCCACGCTCTTTGCGCTCCCGACGAAGACCGTTCGGGCACC
>DATDIA010000110.1:0-4451 GCA_036521295.1 Candidatus Cybelea sp.
CAACGAGTTAAGGTCGACCATCTTGCCCTCGGAATAGACGAACGCGCGCGGATCGACGGGTAGGTGCCCGGGGGTGCCGCCGTTTCGCGCTGTGAAGCCGACGATCATCCCGGATTGGTTGATGCCGAAAGCGGCGCCCACGGCGTTTGGATCGCGCGGAAAGAGCGTTCCAAGATCCGTCGTCTGGCCTTTTTGGTAAAGAAACGGGTGGAAGTTTCCAAACGCGGGACCGATGCTCAGACGCCCGACGCTCTGATCTTTATCGTTGATCGCGAACCCGTAATCCCAAAACGTTGGGTCGGGCGGTGATTCGATGACCGTCAGAGGAGGACACGTTATGGCATCATCGCCGCCTTGGGGGAGGTACTTATCGCCAATGGCGAGGCCGGCATTGTTGACACCATTGAGCTGGCCTTGCGTGGTCCGCCCGCACGGTGCCCATGCGCCACCGTTGGGAGCCCACGCGGTCGGCACCACACTGGTGTAGGTGGCGGACACACCGACGATCTTCAAGCTGTTGCTGATGCTTAAGGCCTCCGCTTGACTTTGCGAACCAAGAATTCCATTACCGAGATTGATAATGCCGCCGCCCGGCTTCCAAAGGACGGCTTCTTCAGTCGTGTCGCTGCCGGAGCCACCTGAAACGAACCCCGCGTTGTTCACGCTATCGCCAAAGGTATAGGGATCGGATCCAAGCGGCGGCAGCTGGCGGAGCCTGCCGTTTTTAAAAATCCATCCTTCGGGTGGCCCGCACGTCGACGGGCTACAGCTCGGGAGGCTTCCGAGAACGCCGATGCTGGCGGTACCGACGACGGTGCCTTTATCGTTGAGACCGCTCGGCACGAGCCCCGGTGATCCGGGCAACCCAGCTCCAATGTCCGTGAGCACATACGACTTGGGGATCGACCAGGCGGCTTTGACGCGCTGGCTTGGCTCTAACGACGTCGAAGCGCTTGGAGTAACGGCGCCGCCGCCGCACCCAGAAAGCATGGCGCCAAACGCGCATGCGCTTAATATTAATCGCAGAATTGGCGATAAACGAGCAGGCGAAATTTTCATCGCGTGACCTCCGATTTCTCAAGCGCTTACGCGCCTGAAGCAGCTTAGGGGACGGGAAACCGCAACGCATCGGGTTACTCTCCCTCGAAGCCACGCTGCGCCTTTTTGCTAGTTTTTGTCAATAACCCATTTGCGGTATATCTTTCTCCGGTCTAGCGAAGAGCGCATGAAACGTTCATCCTTTTCGCAGTGTGGGATTGGGTGCGACTCATGATGGGCGATCTGCGCGCGTGTGCGCGTAGACCTGCGTTCCAATTGGCGCGACGAACGGAGTTCCGTTATGCGTTACCATACGCGCCCGCCGGCGCTAACCCCATTGTTCGTGGACCAGTCTCGCCGTTTTCAGCGGCGTTTCATGGTCGGCAAGTCATGGGGAAGGTGGGAGTCGAACCCACATGAGTTGCCTCGGCCGCTTTTGAGGCGGCTGCGTCTGCCATTCCGCCACTTCCCCGGGGAGCTACGGCTGTTTCGCGTCGAGCCGGCGATGCGCCTCGCGAGTGTTGCCGACGGTGTAAACGCCGAGACGCAGTTCGACCGAACGTTGGCCAAAAATCAGGGTCATCAACTCAGCGCCACGCGTGGTTCGCATCGTGACGCGGGTAACGTCGCCATGACGCCATCGAATGGCGATCAATCCACCGCGGTGTAGTATTCCGCGCGCGTCCCCGTCGGAAGCGACCAGCACTTTGTCGCCCCGCGCATACGCAAACCCCGAGATAGACTCCAATCGCGCCGTGGAGCGCCGATCGTGCGGCTCGAAGCTTTCATCGACGATCAGTTCTCGGCTGCTACCCGCAAGGATGAAGGTTCGACGAAAAATCGCGCCGCCGCGTGGCAAATCCGGCGCGTCATAATTGCACGAAACGCGCGTACTGGTAAGCAGATCGACTCTGCTGCACGAGTACGGGCGATTGTATGTGCCGGGCGGGAGTGGATGCGTGTAAGACGCGATGTAATCTCGCGCCGAGATTGGCGGAGGCGGGTCGGTGCCATCGCGCAATAGACCGATACCGGTTGCGGCATTTGCCGCTCCCTGGCCGAACTCGGCGATTCTCGCACCGGCGAAAGGGGCGAACACGACCCGCAGATTCGCGTTTGACATTATCGTGCCATCGGGATCCCGAAACGGAGGCGGAGTCCCTGGCGGCGGCGCAGGCGCTTGCGGCGAAGGAACGACGGCGACCGCGATCGGAACGACGCGTACGTCGCGCGCCGGCAGATTGAAGGGCTGGGTTGTAATCTTTCGATGCGCCAGGGGAATGGTAAAAGCGCCAACGCGGCGTCTCGAACCACTCGGATTGGTCGCGACGAGGAAGCCGTACGAAGCGTCGTCGGCAAGCAGCAACGTCGTATTCGGTGCCTTACGGCGGGTCACAGCCGGTAGCGACGAGAGGTCGAAGAAAAGCCGGCCTGCCTTGCGCAACGCATGAAGTCGCGAAAGTGAAGAGCCGCGCATGCGGCCCATGAGCGAGGGTATCGGCGGAAACAATAGCGTCATCGAACTCGCCGCTCGCTCGTCGATCGTAGCGAGGTCGATAAGCGTGCAGCTCAGGCCGCGGCCGTTGCAAGTTCGCTGCATCGCTGTCGTCGCGTTCGCCAGCAGATTGAAGTCGTCGGCGCTCAAAGTTCCGGGCGCAAAAAGAGTCGCGGGCCAAACGATTGCCGCATCGGCGGCGACGTGTGTCTTCGCCAGCAGCGTTCCATACGCGCGAATGAGGTTACCGAACCGGCGCGTCGGCGCGTAGCGGGTTGAGGCGCGCACCTCGCTGGTGAGGGCGGCATCCCAAGCGTAACTCCAGTTCGCCCATGGCGCCTCCCAGCCGTGAGGGTCGATGGTGTCTTGCAGCGGGAAGTTCACGACGCCATGAATTCCGTCGCGAAACAGCTCGCCGAGGGCGATCGCAGTATTTGACGGATCGCTCGGGCGCGGCGCGCCTTCGTCCGCCGTTTGGAACCACCCCGCCTGAAACTCCGACTGCATCGTTGGGAGCCGACGCTGCGTCTGTAGCAATCCGGTGGCAAAATCGAGGTCGGCCAGATCGTGTGCCCCAACTCGGTAGGAGCTGCTTTGATACCAATTGCCCCACGCCCAGGCCGGCGACGCGCTCGGCACGCGCATCTCGTAGGTGTTGATGAAGAGTGGAACTTGATTTCCAACGATCGCTGCCACCGTCCGGCGCAGCCAGCCGATGTATGCATGCCAGTGAGGCGCGGGCCAGGTGTTGTTGTCGAGATATGCGCCTTGGTCATCGTCGAGCGCGATTGCGATCACATCGTGCGAGTACGGATCGACCGCTCCAAGCGCGTCGTTGAGCCATTGGGCCGCCGAACGAAGATGCGTCCCGTTCGCGAGCCATTCCGCAGCGGCGGCGTCGGCGTTGGCATTTTGCAACGTTGCCGTCGCCGGATAGCGTCCCTCAAGCACGTCGTGCAGTGGCATGTTATATTCCGCTCGGCGTAGCAGCCACGCCGGATAGCCGCCATTACGCCATTCGTTCCGGATCACCGGACCGGGACGCAAAATGAGCTTAAAGCCGAGTTGGTGAGTCTGCTTGAGCAAAGCGAGGAGATCGCGGCGGGGATCGGTTGTGCCGGTGAAGTCCGCGATGCCTTCGGCCGGCTCGTGCCAGTTCCAAATCAGATAGAGATCGATCGTATTAATGCCAAGATTTCTGTATGCAAGCAACGCATCGTGCCACCGGTCGCGCGGCATACGCTCGTAGAAGAAGGCCGCACCGTAAACGAAGAATGGACGCCCTTCGACGGTGAAGACGGGGTAACCGTGGTCGGTCGTGATGCGTGAAGCGTTCCAAGTCGACCAGCCGGGCGCTCCCGCCGCACGAGACGGAGTGGGCAATGCGATTGCGAGTAAGGGCGCGAGCAGAAAGGGCCACCACCGCTGCATGCGAGCGGCCACGAGATAGACGACTGAGCCGCACGTGAGCCATCCAAGGCCAAGTGCGATGGCGAAGGCGCCCGTCGAAGCGAAAGCTAACGTCCATCCGGCGAGCGCAACGAGCGCCGGCAGGGGATAGAGCGGCATCTTAAACGGCCCGCTCGCGCGACGCGCGCGCAGTAAGCTCAGAGCGATGATCTGCGCGACGCCTTGGATGAGCACTATTCCCGCGGTGAGAAACGCAATGACTTCGTCGAGCGTAAAGAGGCTCGCAACCAGCGAGAGCGCTCCAACTGCCAGCAGCGCGACGTGGGGAAAATCTTTGCGGGGATGAAGCCGGGCAAAGACCGGTAGAAACGCGCCGTCGCGAGCTGCCGCAAACGAGATGCGCGAGAATCCGAGAAGATTACCGTAAAGGGACGCAAAGGCCGTCACCAGCACGAGCAGCGTGACGAAGACGGCGGCGGAACGTCCCCAGGTCCTTTCGACGACGAAC
>DATDIA010000111.1:0-8227 GCA_036521295.1 Candidatus Cybelea sp.
TATTCCTGCACAGGCGACTACACGCTCGCGGGAGCTCCCACGGCACCGTAAGGCATGTGGCCCGTAACGGCCGCTAGCGCCCGATCGCAAAAAGCGCCATCGCGAGAATCAGAACGAACGCAACGATCCCCGAAGCGTGGATTGCGTGTGCGGCATGGTGCTTCTTTGTTTCGTGATGGCGTAAAACGATCAAAAAGTCCGCGATCGACACCGCGATCCCGGCGACGGCGAGCACCATGAGGAGGGGCAGAAAGCGCACGTAAGCCGTGGCTCCCAAAACCACGCCGAGCGCGATGTCTCGAATACCGGTTGCGCGAACGAAGGCCGCCGCATCCGGAGTGTGCGCCGTAACGCCATACCGCCTCGCTAGCGGATGCGGAGCCAAGATCGCGTGGATGCCGACGGCGACGAGTACGATCGCGATAATCCACGCGAGGTAGAACAGCACGGTGATCATGCGCTATTATAGAATACCGCCGCGAGCGAAGGTTTTCCTGGACTCGTACCGCGGACGAGAACGCGGACCTTGGCAAGACGGCGCACATGATTGGGGTGGAATAGTATCGGACGGATAGGGGGAACGTCATCTAGACACGCAAGGAGCTCGACCGCTGCGTGAATCTCCGCGTCTTTCGCAAAGTTTGGGCGTCGCGATGGCGCTGCTCGCGGCAGTAGTACTGGGTGGAACCGCGGGCTATGCCGTGCTCGAGCACTGGTCGTGGTTTGATGCGTTCTACATGACCATCACCACGATCACGACGATCGGCAACGGCGAGCCTGCTGCGATGGACGTGGCCGGAAAATGGTGGACCATCGGCGTCGTGGCCATCGGTTTCGGCGTGCTGACCTACACGCTGCTCCGACTGCTCAGCTACACGCTGGAAGGGCGGCTGGGGAGCGTCGTGATCGAGCGGCGAATGCGTCGACGGGTTGCCGAAATGACGGAACACTACATTCTTTGCGGGTTTGGCCGGGTCGGCGGCGAGATCGCTCGCACTTTCACCGACGAGGGCCTCGACTTCGTTATCATCGACATCAACGCGGAGTCGCTCGAACGCGCTTCCGCTGCGGGCTTCAGAACGATCGGCGGCGATGCCGCCGACGCGGCGACCCTACGCGCCGCGGGCGTGGAGCGAGCGCGCGGGCTCGTTGCCGCCGTCGATAGCGACGAAATCAATATCTACGTCACGCTTTCGGCGCGGGTGCTCAATCCCAATCTCTTCATCGTCGCGCGAGCGAATCGAGCCGACGCCGAATCGAAGCTCCGCTTGGCGGGCGCAACTCGCATCATCTCGCCGTATCAGATCGGCGGTCGCCGGATGGCTAGCCTCGCCATGCGGCCCACGGCGGTCGAGTTCGTCGATACGGTGCTCTCCGCGAAGAACAGCCAGCTCGTGCTCGAGGACTTCACGATTCCGAGCGGCTCACCGTGGATCGGCGAGCCGATCTCGGCGCTTGCGCCCAATGGCGGCGAAGTCGTCGTGCTCGCTCTCAAACGTTCTGAAACGATGCACTTTCGGCCGGCGCCGCAGATGCCGCTGAACGAGCGCGACGAGCTGGTCGCGGCGGGTCCCCCCGAAGGGATCCGGGCGCTGGATGAACGGTTATTTAGTTCCCGAAGGCGGCGCGGATAGATTCTTTGATCGAACCGGTCGTGCGCAGAACGGCGGTCGGCTCGTATCCGCAGTGCGCCATGCAGTTCTCGCATGACTCGTGCTTGCCGCGACCGTACTTCGACCAGTCGGTTTCGTCGAGCAACTCTTTGTAGGTGCGAGCGTAGCTTTCTTTTGTCATAAGATAGCACGGCCGCTGCCAGCCAAAAACCGTATAGCAGGGGATGCCCCACGGCGTGCACTCGAAATCAACCTTGCCTTCGAGGAAGTCGAGATAGACCGGGCTGTGATTGAGGCGCCATTTTTTGCGCTTGCCGCCGGCGAAAGCTTCGCGGAAAATCTCGCGCGTGCGCTTCACACCCAAGAAGTGCTCCTGATCCGGTGCTTTTTCGTACGCGTAAGCCGGTGATATTTGCATCATGTCGACGCGCAGCTCGTCGTTGAGGTAGTCCAGCACGTCGCGGATCGATTCGGGTCCGTCTTGATTGAAGAACGTCGTATTCGTGAATACCCGAAAGCCCCGCGCCTTGGCTTCCTTGATCGCGTCGATCGCCTTGTCGAAGACGCCCTGCCGGCAGACCGACTGATCGTGGCGCTCGCGCATTCCGTCCAGATGAATCATCCAGACGAAGTAGACCGACGGCTTGAAGAGATGGATCTTCTTTTTGAGCAGGAGCGCATTGGTACAGAGAAAGACGAACTTCTTGCGCTTGACGAGTTCCTCGACGATCTGCGGCATCTGCTCGTGGACGAGCGGCTCGCCACCGGCAATCGAAACCATCGGCGCACCGCACTCTTCGACGGCGGCGATACATTCTTCCACGCTCAAACGCTGGCGCAGAACATCATCGGGGTGTTGAATTTTACCGCAGCCGGCGCACGCCAGATTGCACTGAAGCAAGGGCTCGAGCTCGAGCACGAGCGGATACTTCTTCTCACCTTTGAGCTTCTTGCCGGCGACGTATTTTGCGACGGCGAGCTTTTGCTGGAGGGGCATGCTCATATCTGGTTGACTGGCTCCTTCATGGTTCCGTCAAGCTGTCCTTTGCGCTGGGACGTTCGGCCACGCTCGCTAGCGCTCGACCTCGACTCGCTGGCCTCGTTCGGCGTCAGGGTGGTACTGTCGGTATCAGCATGACCGAGTTTGGCTTGCATGGCAAGCGCCATGGTCGGGAAGAGGTGGCGGTAAAGATGGTAGTTGATGTAAAAATCGCCTGGGAATCCGGTGCCCGTGCACTCGGGCTCATCCCACGTACCGTCTCGCCGTTGCCGACTGCATAGATACGCAAGACCGCGTTCAACCGCGGCATGTTGCGCCGAGCGAGAAAGCTGGAGCCCAAGCACGGCCCAGGCCGTCTGCGAGGGCGTGCTGCGACCTATGCCGGCGAACGACTCGTCGGCGTACGAGTGGCAGCTTTCTCCCCAGCCGCCATCGGTGTTCTGCACCGAGATCAACCAGGCGGCAGCGCGTTCGATCATATCACTGCCCGTCCTCAGCGCGGTCAACGCCGAGATCACGCACCACGTGCCGTAGATGTGGTTGACGCCCCAGCGTCCGTACCACGAACCCGCGGGCTTCTGCGTCGCTCGCAAATATCTCAAGCCGCGTGCGACGGAGCGATTCGTCGTGTCATAGCCCAGGGCCGCCATCATCTCGAGAACGTGCGCGGTCACGTCCTCGGTCGGCGGATCGATCATCGCGCCGAAATCCGAGAAGGGCATTTTATAGAGCAGGTCGCGAGTGTTATCGCGATCGAAGGCCGCCCACGCGCCGTTGCGTGAACCCATCGCGAGCGTCCAACGTCGTGCGCGCTCCAAGGAAGAGGCAACCATCGAGTGCTCTGCGCCCTCGAGAAGCGCAAGCGCGACGATCGTCGTATCGTCGATGTCCGGATACGCATCGTTGTCGAATTCGAAGGCCCAACCATTGCCTCGCGGGTCGGGACACTTCATGCGCCAATCGCCGGGAGCATCGTCAGGAATTTGCTCGCGCAATAGCCAGCTCACCGCGCGCCGCATCGCCGGATGCGAGGCGTCACACCCCGCAAGCGCGAGCACGCGCACTGCCCACGCCGTATCCCAAACCGGCGACATGCAAGCCTGAAATCGCCAGCCCTGCGCATCGTCGATCGTAAACCGCTTCATACCTTCAATGCCTTTGCGCATGACCGGGTGATCGCGCGTGTACCCCATGAGGTTGAGCGCGATCAAGGAATAGACCCACGGCGGCTGAATGCCGCCCCAGCTGCCGTCGGCCTCTTGACGCTCGATGATCCAGCGCGCGATGCGCTGCTGCGCGTCTTCACGATAGGGCTGAACTCGTAAGCGTTCGTAAAGCTTTAGCAGGCGCTCGACGTAGAGCAGCCAGTGACGCCGGCCTTTCACCCGCCCGAGTTCGTTCTCCGTTCCCGGCGCCACGATCTCGCTAACGTCGACTCCGAGCTCGCGAACCGGCTTTTTGGAAACGACGATCGTCAGCGGCGCGACCGTACCGCGGGCCCAGCAAGCAAAATCGTAGAGATTGAACGGCATCCACAACGGAAAATAAATGAGCTCAGGGGGCAGCGACGGCACGCCCGACCACGGATAAATGCCGAAGAGCGCGAGCCAAATCTTCGTGAAGACGCGCGCGTTGACGACGCCGCCTTGGCGCAGAATCACCTCGAGGGCTTTACGCATCTCGTCGCACTGCGGATCCACACCGAGAATCTTGAGCGCAACATAGGCCTCGATCGTGGTGCTGAGATCCGCGGGACCGTCGTAGTAAAGCGCCCACGATCCGTCGCTGCGCTGATTATTCAAGATGTGTGCAATCGCGCCGGCGCGGAACGGGTCGTGCGATAAGCCCAAGAAGCGAAAGAGCAGGACGTGCTCCGCGGTCATCGTCACGTTCGTCTCGAGCTCTCCCGACCACCAGCCCTCGGTGGACTGCTCTTGCAGAAGCCAGCCCGTCGCGCGCCGCAGGCATTGTTCTGGCGCCGGGCGCTCGACCGATGGGGACTCTTCGGTGACCTCAGGACGTTCTGCGGGTTCCGGCTCGACCGGCGGGGGCGTTCCCACAAAGACGCTCGTCGCTTCACCTCCTTGTTCCGCTCCTGCTTCTCCACTTTTCCGGAAGAACGAAGTTTTGAAGTTCACCTCCTGTGAAGTCCGAAAAAGTTGGAGACTTTGCTTGGATCGCCCCCACTCGGTCTCGCTTAGAGATTGTAGGCCGTTCTGCGCCTCGAGCAGATACGAGGCCGCCAGCGTGCCGCTGCGGACGGCGGATTCCATTGTGTCGGACCAGCCGGTATTCGTCCAAGAGCCGGCGATTGCGATCGAGGGATGCGTCGTGGCCTGCGCCGTGCGCGGCGTGCCGACGCGGGGCAACCACGTTGCTTCGGGATTCCGCGTGACGGCGCTGCGCAGCAGCTTGGCGTTTTTGAGCGCAGGCAGGAATGTTTGCACCTCCCGCCAGGCGAGCGATTCGAGAGCTTCGGTCGGCATCTGCAGATACTCTTGTGCGGCGCTGATGCTGCAGCACAGGTAGCCCGGGGCCTTTTCAAAGATCCATTGAAGCGGCGATTCGAGCGCGGCAACAAAATCATATCCGATTCTGCCGCCGTTGTGCCAGAGGTGAACGTCGACGATCGGATAGGCATCGTACGCTTCAACGTTTGCAATGCCGTACCGCGAGGCGTCACCGAGAATCCGCTCGACTTGGCGGGGCGGTACGGCGAGAACTACGGCGTCGAACGTTCTGGGGTCGCCCTTCGACAGGCTCAGGGTGACATGGTCGTCGGCTGGATTCGGTTCGACGGTGAGCACCGCAGTCGTCGCATGCACTGCGTCGAGCTGGGCCGCCGCGGCGGTTGCCAAATGCGCAAGCGGGACTTTTGAAAAACCGAATCTGGCCGCGCCGGCGTCGCCCAAAAATGCGGTGCGCAGCACGAAGATCGCATCCGCGGCGGCGACGCGATCGAACGGAGCGTTCAGGGCGGGAATAAAAAAGGGTTCCCAGAACGCGCGGCGTTCGCCGACGCCTTGCCGGTTTTGTTGTAACCAGGCTTCAAACGTTTCGGGCGGTTCATCCATCGACGGGCTTAGGGTGGTACTTGCGGGCTTTAGGGTGACAGAGGCGAGGGCACGAGCGATGCGGAGTTTTTCGCCGAGCGTGAGGAACGGATACGTTGCAAAAGATTCGAGGAGGTGAAATGGCGCGGGCAGTGCGCCGGCGCGCAGCCGCCCGGCGCGACCATCGCGCGCGAGAATCCGAGCATCGAACCGCTCTTGCACGTGCATGTGGCCGTCCATGCCGACCCGCTGCGCGAAACGAACGAACTCAGTGCAGCACGCGAGGAAAACATGCTGCCCGTTGTCGACTTCCACTCCGTCGATCTCGAATGAGGTAGCGCGGCCGCCGACTAGGCGGCTGCGCTCGAAGAGCTCTACCTGCGCGCCGGCATCTTTGAGACGAAGAGCTGCCGACAGTCCGGCGAGGCCCGCGCCGACGACCGCTACGCGCTGGAGAGCCACGAGCGCACGACGACGCGCAGTTTTTCCGTCTTAGAGAGCGCCGCGCGCTCTCTTAATGGAAGAGCCGGCTCTCGCTCGATCTTTTTTAACAGCTCCTCATAGATGCCGGCCATCGTTTGGACGCAGGCGGCCGGGCGGCGCGGTATGTAGCGCAACACTTCGTACCCCGTCGCGAAATAGCGCCGGGCTCGCGCCACGTTGTGAGCGACAAGATCAGACCAGCCTGGGTAAATCTTGCCATGGGCGAGTGCCGCCTCGGGAATTCCGAACCGGCGCAGCTCGTCCTGGGGAAGATAGATACGCTGCATGTCCACCGCGTCTTCGCGCACATCTCGCAAGATGTTTGTAAGCTGTAGCGCCAGACCGAGATCGTCGGCGCGTTGGAGCGCGACCGGGTCGCTGAAGCCAAAAATCCTCACGCACATGCGTCCGACGACCGATGCCACGAGGGTGCAGTAGGCACGCAGCTCCTCGAACGATGCATAGCGCGAGCGGCTGAAATCCATCTCGACGCCATCGATGAGCATTTGCAGTTCCTCTTCGGGAATAGCGTAGCGGTCGACGGCCTCCGCAAGCACCCGCAGGATCGGGTCGTCGCCGTACTCGCCTCGCAGGCAGCGCGAGATCCGCTCGCGATGGACGGCGAGACGCGCCGGCAAGTTCTCGAGGCCGACCGCATCGGCCTCGTCGTCGACCTGACGCGCAAAATTGTAGAGGGCATAGATTGCCATGCGCTCGTGATAGCCTAACGAGATGAAGCCCCAATAGAAGTTGCCCGCTTCGCGCTTCGCCATATCGCGGTTGAAGCGCTCGGCGCGGTGTTGATCCGATTGGGGAACGTAGATGCCGAGGAGAGCGCGCGGGAGGTTGATCATTTATGCCGGCCGGCCGGGAGAGAAACTTCGGAAGGCGGCCCGCACTACGAGTGATACCTTCGTCGCCGCCGAGACGCTCGGTCGTTGATGTTCGGTTTTGTACCCGATTGCCTCGATCGCGTCGCAGATCGCTGAGCCTCCCATTCGGTAGAGCGAGAGCTGTAACCGCAGCGGTCGCGGTACAAACCGTTCGAGCGCTTCCCCCGAAGCCAGCAGGGTGCGGGCACGCTCCACCAAGGCTTGTGCGCCGCCCGCGATTCCCCTTGCGTCGACGTCGCTATCCACAAGATATCTGCGACCGATTGCCGCATCCCGGCTAACGTCCTGAGCGTGATTCGCCAGCTGCAGCCCGATGCAAACATCGTCCGAGAGGTGCTCTGCGTGCGCATCGTTGACGCCAAAGACGCGCAGAACCATTCTTCCAACGGGAGCAGCGGAGAGAGCGCAATAGCCAATCAGCTCTTCCCACGTTCGATAGTGCGTCACAAGCTGATCCTGCACGTTGGCTGCGATCAGATCGAGAAAGGGCTGCGCGGGAATTGCGCGATGCTCGACGGTCGGCTGCAGCGCGACGAGGACGGGATGTACCGGCGGCGTGCCATCAAAGAATGCTTCGACCTCGCTGCGCCAGCGCTCCAAGCGGGAGAGTGCGGTTCCATTGGGGCTTTCATCGCCGAGATCGTCGGTCGTGCGACAGTAGGCGTAGATGCGCATCAGGTCGCGCCGAGTACTCGCGTCCACAAACCGGGACGCTACGCTGAAGTTCTCGTAATGGCGGCGCGTGAGCATACGGCAGTAGGCGTCGGCCGCTTCGAGGTTGAGCGTCATTGGCGCGCGTCCATCGTCGCCGGCGCGATTATAAGGCTGCGCAAACGCGGATTCCGCGTCTTCGTACGTCGTTCTCCATGCACGTTGGTACCGCGGGTCACCCTTCGACTCCGCTCAGGGTGACACGGTTATGCACTCAGGGTGAGACTGGCACGAGCGTGCCGCGGAGGTCGGCCGGCGTACGCGCGCCAACGCAGAACATCGCGACGCGCAGCGTTTCGACCAGCTCGCGAGCGAGGTCGTGCGCCGTTTCGAGGCTTTCGTCGGCGGCGCGCAGGAATGGACCCGCGATTCCCACCAGGTCGGCACCGAGCGCGAGGGCTTTCGCAACGTCGATGCCCGACCGGATGCCGCCGCTGGCAATGAGCGTCTCGGAAGGCGCCACGGCACGCGCAT
>DATDIA010000112.1:0-8928 GCA_036521295.1 Candidatus Cybelea sp.
CAGGTCGTGGAAGGGCGTTGGCGCGTCGAGTTTCTGTCCAGGGTTAAATGCCGTAGTAACGCCCTGTCCGGCATCCGGATCGGCATCGAGCAGCGTTTGCGACGGGAAGATGAAGAAGCCATCGGCATAACTGATCGCCGACGGCAGTATGCTGAGAGCTCCCAAGTGCGCCGGCGGGTTCGGGGTGCCGTCGTTGGTGTAGAGGACGCCGGGTGCGGAAAGTGTCCTGGCTCCCGACCCCAGGCCCGGCAGTGAAAGGCGCAACGATCCTTTGGCCGGCATCGTCACGGCGATCGCAAAGCGCGTGGCCGGCGGAATCAGCAACTGCGTTCCGTCTTGTTCGTGCGGATAGTGCACTTCGCCGTAGGCGATGCCATCTTGTCCGACGATGGCGATCTTCGGATGGTAGCCGGTCGCGGTTTCGGTGAGCTCAACGTTCATGTAGGCAATGTCGCTGACGTTGGCGAGCACCCAAATCTCGGTTTGCCCGGGCTTGAGCCGCAGGACCGGCTCGAACAATCCGTTGACGGTGAACTGCACGTCGCGCTTGTAGTCGGGAAGCGACGGATCTGCCGCCACGTTGGCTTCGCCGGAGCCTGCGGTTGCCGTAAAGCGCTGCAAGTTGTTCGGTACGAACTGGAAGCGCCCGCGCATGTTATTAATCGACAGCGGCCCCGCGTACCACACGGTGGCCCACTGCGTGCCCTTTTTCGATTCCAAAAAGTTCACCGGAGCGAGCGATGGCCGGTAGGTGCCGTTGGAAAGCTCGTTGCCCGTGGGCGGCGTCAGGGTGCTGACCCATTGCGGCCAGTTCGGATTGGTCATCTGCGCCAAACCACCCATGCGATCGAAAACCATATTGTATTGCAACAGCATGGTTCGGATCGGAATTTTGTTTTTTGTGACGAGCGGAATCTCACTGTCGGCGCGGCCGACGAGCAGCATACCGGCGAGACCGTAGTACGTCTGCGACGCCGTTAGGGTGTGCAAGTGGCTATGATACCAGAACGTGCCTGGCGTCATGTTCTTGGGGATGTCATACACGTACGTGTTCGACATGCCGGCATCGACGTGCAGAAGCACGTTGTCGGCGTTACCGCGGGGGCTGACGTGCGCGCCGTGCACGTGGAGATTGAACGGCGCCGACGTCATCATCGTCGGATACAGCGGCACCGCCTGGCCTTTGGGCGTGTACTTCGGGTCGTAAAAATCGGGAATCGTCAGGTTACGCAACTCGTTGTTGATGTGAATGATAAGCCTCTCGCCCGGTTCGACTTGCAGCGTCGGCGCGGGATACTGGTGCCCGCGCGAGATCTGCCCGTCGGACGCGGTTCCGCGCTGCACCGAATAGTCGAAGAGCAGCATGTTCTTGACGGGCGTGGCGACGGTGTCGAGCCGCGCGGTGCTCTGGCGCGGGGTCAGCGTGACCTCCAGCACACCGTCCTTACTGGTAAGCGTCACCGGCTCGGCAAACGCGGGTCGCACGGCGAGATCACGCGCCGCGGCCGTACCCTGCGCTTCAATGCGGAGTGCCCAGAAGCCGGCGGCGACGACGATCGCCGGCGCGACAACGTATCCAGCAAGTGTCCGGGATATACGAGGCATGTTTTAAGCGTCCTCACTCAAATGCGTCGAGCGCCCCGCCCTCAAAACCGAGTCGGAGGCGTGCCGCTAAGCGTTCTATCGGCAGCCTACTTCGCGCGGCGGACGCTGTCATCCCTCGTAGCATATAGGCTAGCGGCCGGGTGGCGGGACGTCGGAACTTGCCGCTAACCTCTGCGTTCTCGCTTAGCGCGAGATCTTCTCGAGTGCCTCGGCAGCGTAGCGTCTTCGCCGGAGTCCTCCCTCCGACGCCTCAAGGAATTCGACTTCAATTTGTGAGTCGGGATGCACGGCGGTGACGATCGCTTCCTCATCCTCGCCCTTCACAACGACATGATCACCGAGGCGAATCACTTTGCACCTCCATAGGATCTCCTCCCGAACGCGCGCGAATTCCACTTTAACCGGAAGCCGCTCCTTCGCCACCCGCGCTTCTCGCTGCTCCCTATTCGTCGGCCTTGACCTATCGTCGCGAGCGTTCGTCCGGGTCGGCGCGGAGCAGCCCCTAAAAAAAGATGCCCCGCAGTCGCGGGGCATCTTTCATTCATGGCGAGGCTAGTTTACGGACGCTTTCGGGCGGACTCGGCTTTTGAAGAACTCTAACAAGTCGGAATTCAGACGATCCTTCAGAGTCGTCGGTAATCCGTGCGGGGCGCCTTGGTAAATCTTTAACTCTGCGTTGGGAACGATCTTTGATGACTTGAGCGCTGCCGCCACAATAGGTACGATCTGATCGTCATCACCGTGTATGATGAGCGTGGGCACGTCGAATTTTTTCAAATCTTCGCTCGTATCCGTTTCCGAGAACACTTTAATGCAGTCGTAACAGGCAGGGAAACCGGCGATCATGCCTTGGAGCCAGAACTCGTCGCGCACCCCTTGTGATACGGTCGACCCCTGGCGGTTTGCACCGTAAAACGGCCCGCTGAGATCTTTGAAGAACTGCGAGCGATCCTTGCGCACGCCTTCTCGCAGTTGATCGAAGACTTCGATCGGTAAGCCCTCGGGGTTCGCTGACGTCTTTAGCATGAGCGGGCAAATTGCACTAACGAGGACTGCCGCTGCAACGCGCTTTGTTCCATGTCGCCCTATGTAGCGGGCAACCTCACCTCCTCCGGTCGAGTGCCCGACATGGAGCGCATCGTGCAAGTCAAGAGCCTCGACGAGAGCGGCAAGATCGTCGGCGTAGGTGTCCAAATCGTTGCCGGTCCAAGGTTGGCTGGATCGACCGTTCCCGCGCCGGTCGTGGGCGATGCAGCGGTACCCATTCGACGCAAGGAAGAACATCTGATCTTCCCACGCATCAGCGTCCAGTGGCCAGCCGTGGCTAAATACCACCGGCTGTCCGGAGCCCCAATCCTTATAATAAATCTCGGTATTGTCGCGCGTTCTGATAGTAGGCATCACAACCTCTTTCAGCGCATTGCGCCATCATTCGTTTGGGTAGATATAGTAGCACATAAACGTAGTTGCTCGCCGCCGAGGAAGGAACCGCTAAAATGGACGCTTTAGCGAAGGCGCGTCCTTGTTCGCGGCGCGCGGGCTGACGGCTCCGGTTGAGCGCCGCGATCGAACGCTGCAGACGCACGCCAATCGCAACGTACTTGCAGTTGGAAGGCCCGGGCGGCCAGAACAGCTCAGACTCTATTACCGACCAAATGAGGGACACATGTCAATTCTATCTGACGTCAAAGAGATCCAAGCCAAAGTGCGTGAGGCCATGGAGAACGGTCCAGTTACACCGTACTACACGTTGCCGCTCGACAAAGTGTACGAAGTGCTCAACGCGGCACTCGCTTCGGAGATCATTTGCGTACTGCGTTACAAGCAGCATTATTATATGACCACCTCGATTCATCAGGAGCAGCTGCAAGGGCTCTTCAAAGAGCACTGGCTCGATGAAGAGAAGCATGAGGAACTCATCGCAGATCGCATCAAACAGCTCGGTGGCGTGCCAAATCTCGATCCGAACGGCATCAGCAAGCGAGCCTTTTCGTCCTTCGAAAGCGGTCACACCCTGGCAGACCTTCTGCGGGAAGATTTGCTCGCTGAGCGCGTCGTCATCAAGATGTACGGCGATATCGTTAAGTTCTTCGGCAAAGAGGATCCGGTCAGCCGGCGGATGTTCGAGGGAATTTTGAAAGACGAAGAAGATCATGCCGACGAGATCGCCGACCTCCTCTACACGGTCGATCCAGAAACCGGCAAGACGGTCGAACAGTTCAGCGGCGATTCGGTTAGCAAAGCGTTCAAACGCTGACGCGACACTCGACGATATGGATAGACGTACGTTTTCGATAAGCCTCGCTGCCGGAGTCGCCGGGTCGTTGGTCGGCACCGGCACGGCGCCGGCCGCTGCCGGCGTTCGCAACATCGTATTGGTTCACGGTCTCTATGCCGATGGATCGAGCTGGTCCGAATGCATCGTGCGCCTTCAATCTGCGGGGATGAACGTAACGGCGGTTCAAAATCCGCTGACTTCATTCGCCGACGACGTTGCGGCGACGCGCCGGGCTCTTGCGATGCAGGACGGCCCCACGGTGCTTGCAGCGCATTCGTACGGAGGAATGGTCGCCACCGAAGCGGGCACCGCTCCAAACGTTACGGCCCTCGTCTACATCGCCGCCCGCGCGCCCGACGCGGGCGAAGACTACACGGCGCTCGCGAAAAGGTTTCCAGCTCCTCCGGCGAGTGCCGGCGTCGTGATCTCGGATGGCTTTGCGCGGCTGAGCGAGGGCGCGTTTCTCAGCGATTTCGCCAACGGGGTCGAGCCCGTGAAGGCGCACGAGCTCTATGCGGTTCAAGCGTCGAACGCCGGCACGCTGTCCTCTACCGCCAGAACGACCGTCGCCGCATGGCGAACGAAGCCATCATGGTATGCCGTGTCGAAGCTAGATCGGACGATCAATCCGGATTTGGAGCGTTTCATGGCGGCGCGCATGAAGGCGACGACGATCGAGGTCGACGCCGGTCACCTGTCTCTGGTAAGCCATGCGCCGGAAGTCACGGCGCTGATTCTACAAGCAGCTACGAGCTAGCGAATCGGAGGCCGCGTCGCCGAAGCACGGTGCTCTGAAGAGGATGAAGGCGTCGTTTCGGCACAGAGACAGGTGCATGTCGATTATCGTGCGCGATGCGTTGCTCCACTACGCCCACTTCGTGTGCATCTTCTTGCTCGCGTGTCTTTTGGCCGGTGAAGCATTCCTGCTAAAGAAATCACTATCACGTGAGGGGGTAGCGCAGCTTCAGGGGATCGATCGCTACTACGGGATCGTCGCGGGTCTTGTCATCGTAACGGGTCTGTTGCTGGTCTTCTTCGGCACGAAGGGCGCGGCGTATTACGCTCACAACACGATTTTCTGGATGAAGATGGCGCTCTTCGTGAGCGTCGCGCTCATTTCGATCGTGCCGACCGTCGCATACTTGAGCTGGAATCAGCGCCGAACTCCCGACGGGTCGATGGTCCTGGGCGACGGCGAGTATCGCCGGTTGCGGGCTTTACTTTGGGCTCAGATCGGGCTCTTCGTGTTCATCCCCTTGTGCGCCGCACTGATGGCTAACGGCATATCGATATAAGCCCGTCGACCCGGCCGCCAACGCATCGGTGGCGCGTTTTTGGTTGCTTTTGAGCTTTTCCCATAGTTCAGGCGACTTTCAGGCGCGCCCCGGGGGTGACGGGGTACAATTGGCGTCTGAATGGCGACCGCGGCCCATCGCTCACAGCTTGACGTAGCAGCGTCGGCGTTGCTGACCCTGTGGGTCTTTGCCTTGCCCGGCTGCGCGGGCGGCCATCATTCCCGCGGCCACCGATTGGGTCAGGCTTCGCCCTCGCCGGTCGCGACGTCGACGGCCGCGCCGATGACCGTGCACCCCATGGTGCAGATCGCGGGCATCATCGCTCCGTTTCAAAACGTCTCGCTATCCAGCTCGCTCGTCGAACCGACCGATGCGGTCGACGTGATCGAAGGCGATCACGTCAGCAAAGGCCAGGTCTTGGCCGTCTTGGACACGACCGATTTGCGCGCCAGCTACAACGCTGCGGAGCAGAACGCGGTATCCGACGACGCCCGAGTCACACAAACGCAATATCAGGCGCAACTCAACATCGGTCAGGGAAACGATCAAGTGCAAAACGCGCAAGCGTCGTTGCTCCAAGCAAAGCAGACGCTCAACCTCGACGAGATCAATCTCAAACGGTACCAAACATTGCTGCAGACAGGCTATGTGTCGCAACAACAGGTCGACCAGCAGCGAACGATGGTGCACAACGATCAGCAGCAGGAGCTATCCGCGCGGGCCACCCTCGAATCGGCAGAGCTCAACGCCCGCGTCAACGGCACGAATCAGAAAGGGCTGCAGGTCGCAAACATTGCATCGGCCGCGGCGGCAGCGCAGTCGGCCCACGCACAGGCCGCTCAGATTCAGGCGTCGATCGATAAGGCGCTCATCGTATCGCCGGTTGAAGGCATCGTCGTCAATCGCAACTTGAATCCAGGTCAATATCCGGGCTCGCAAACGATCTTTACGATCCAGCAGCTCAATCCGGTTTACGCCGAGCTCAATGCGTCTTCAGAAGACGTCTTTCGTATTGAGCGCGGAGCGCCGGTTTCGATCAGCGTTGCCGGCGTCGAGGGCGCAGTCTATCGTGGGAGAATCAACGCCGTGCTCGGACAAGTCGCGCCCGGCTCGACGAACTTTACCGTGCAAGCTATCCTTGCGAACCCGGGCTTCCGGTTGAAATCCGGGATGGCCGTCACCGGCACCGTCTCGCTGCCCTCGGTGAGCGGCGTCGGAATTCCGGCAACCGCGTTTCTCGACGACGCCCACAACAGCGTCATGATCGTCGATTCCGGCGGCGCCGCAAAACTGCAGCGCGTCAAAGAGGAAGGCGACGACGGGAAAATCTCGGTCGTGACGGGTCTTGCGAGCGGCACGCGGGTCGTCTCCAACGGACAGCTCGGCATTACGGCCGGCCAACAAATCGCGGGTTCTCCCGGACCCTAGACAATGTGGCCGACCCGGCTCTTCGTTCACCGCCCGACGCTGGTCTTCGTGACGCTGGCGCTCCTCGCAGTCGCGGGCGCTTTTTCGCTGGCAACGATCGTTCAGCAGCAGTTTCCCAACATTGACTTTCCGACGATCACAGTCCGCGCGAGCTATCCGGGCGGCTCGACGACGCAGATTCGCGATGCGATCGTAAAGCCGATCGAAGACGCCATCGCCGGCGCGCCGAATCTCGATCATATCAACACCACCGTTCAGCAAGGCCAGGCGACGATCGCGGCAGTCTTCTCGTTGACGTCGAACAAGACTACCGATCTCGTCCAGATACAGCAGCGTCTGCTGCTTGCGCAAGCGGATCTTCCTACCGACATGCCGGCTCCTACCGTTGGAACTTTCGATCCCGCACAAGCGACGGTCGTCACCCTCGGCGTCATTTCGCGCACGCTCGCGCCGGGCACGCTATCGGCGATCGTTACCAACAATATCGTGCCGGATCTCGAGCAGATAGACGGCGTGTCGAATGTGAACGTCGGCGGCTCGCTGACGCCGGCAATCGAAGTTCAGGTGAATCCGCGCCGGCTCTCCGCCGCCGGCTTTACGCTCAATGACATCGTGAGCTCGATTTCGTCAAACAACAACCGCGAGCCGGGCGGAATCGCCTATCTTCCAAACCGGGAGACGACGATCGACGTACGCGGCGACGTTACGAACGTCGCCAGCGTCGCGAATCTGCCGATCCAGGCGGCCTCGCAGTATACTACGACTTTCGGAAACGCCTCCTATAGCGTTCCGGCAATACCGGGTGCGCCCGGAGCCCCGTCAAGCGCCTCGGCCGCGGAAACGAGCGCGGGCGCGATCGCTGCAGGGCTCCCAACACCCGCTCCGGCCGCAGCGGCGAGCGCGGCCCCGAGCTCGGCGCCCGTGATCGCGTCGCCAGAGCCGTCGAACTCGCCGGCGCCCACGCCCTCACCGTACGTTTCGGTCACTTCCGCCGCAACGGTCATCGCCTCGCCGTCGCCTTTGCCAACCTCCGTACAACCGGGTGTCACTTCGGCGACCGTTGCGCAGGCCTCCCCAGGCGCCGCGGCACCTGCCGCGCCGGCGGCAGCAGTCGCCGCGGCGATGGGCGGCGGCAACTATGCGGGCCCGTCGTTGTCCACGCTCAACCAATGGAGCGCGTCGGCGCACCAGATGCGGATCGCGGATGTCGCGACGGTCACCGATTCGTTCGAGCCGCAGCGACAGTACGGCTACGTCGGCGGCAGCCCGACCATCTCGCTCGGCGTACAGAAATCAACAAATGCCAGCGAAGTTACCGCGGCGCAAAACGTGATGAAAGCGTTACCGGCGATCGAGAGCTCGTACCCCGGCCTCGACTTTCAAGTTCTCAACAATCAAGCCGCCTACACGAAGCAGCAAATTTGGAGCGTCTTTCACACGCTGATCGAGGCCATCCTGATTACGGCCGTCGTGATGCTCTTCTTCCTTCGTTCGTGGCGAAACTCCATCGTCGTCCTGATCGCCATCCCGGCTTCCCTCTGCGTCACTTTGACGGCCATGAGGATCGTCAACTTTACCATCGATACCGTGTCGCTCTTGGCCATGACGCTCATCATCGGCATTCTCGTCGACGATTCCATCGTCGTCCTTGAGAATATCGAGCGCCATTACGAAAACGGCGACGTACCGTGGGAGGCTGCCATTAAAGGTCGTACGCAGATTGGACCGGCAGCAATCGTAATTACGCTTGTCGACGTCGTTGTATTCCTTCCGATTGCGTTCTTGCCGGGAACCGTCGGCCGTTTCTTATCCGAGTTCGCGTTGGTCGTCGTGGTCGCTACGCTGACCTCACTCTGCGTCTCGTTTACGATAACGCCGTCGCTGGCCGGAAATTGGTCGCTGCTCTCGGGCTGGAAAGCGCCCAAGCCGATCGAGAGCTTCGCGCGAGGCTTCGAACGCCTTCGCCAATGGTACGCGCTACGCGCGCTGCCGTGGGCGCTCCGCCGGCCACTGCTGGTCTTTGGCGTCTCGGGCGCCGCGGTTGCGGTCTCGATACTGCTTATTCCTCTCGGAGTCGTTGGATTCGAATTCATCCCTCCGGTCGATCGCGGTGAGATCTTCGTTCAGCTCACCTATCCGACCGGCACACCCTTGGCGACGGTGAATTCGGCGATTGCCGCAATCGACCAACGCTTCTCCAAGCTCGCGGACGTCGATTCGCTCACTGCGCTGGCCGGCGGGACCCAGTCGAACTTCGGCGGGTTGCTCGCGCAGGGATCGGTCGGCCAAATCCACGTCTTTTTAAAACAGAAACGGCAGCAT
>DATDIA010000113.1:0-3800 GCA_036521295.1 Candidatus Cybelea sp.
AATCTTCGGCCCGCGCCGCGCTGCATTGGATACGCTCGTCCTGAGGCTCCCCCGTTGAATCGGGAATTCTCTCCAGAATCGCCGGCTCCGCCAAGGCTACGCGAGCGTCTTTACGGTTCCGGCTCCGCGCAAATGAGATCGCCGTGTTGAGCGCGATCCCGTACATCCACGTCGAGAAGCGGCCGCCTTCGTCGAATCGCCCGTAACTTCGCCAGAGCTGCACGACGATCTCTTGGCGCAGATCCTCGCGGCTCGCAGCGTCGCGGCAATAGGCGGTCGAGACTTTCTGCAGGATCCCGCGGTGCCGGTCGAGCCGCTCGACGAAGGCGCGTTGGGCCTCGATGAAACTCATCTCCCCCGGTTCTTCGCGCGAGGCGGCCGAAAAATCACACCCCCAGCACTTTAAAGCCCTCCTCGAGATCGCCGATCAGGTCCATCGTCGTCTCGAGCCCGATGCTCAAGCGAATCAGCCGATGATCGTAGGCGGGCCGGCCCGAGCCGCCGATCGAGTACGCGACTGCAAGGCTATGGGTGCCGCCCCAGCTGTAACCGATGTCGAAGAACTCCAGCGCGTCGACGAACGCCTGCACCCGTTGCGCGCTCGGGCCGCGCTGCAGGACGAACGAGAATACGCCGGAGGATCCAAGGAAGTCGCGCTCCCAGAACTCGTGGCCTGGACACGACGGCAGCGCTGGATGCAAGACGCGTTCGACCTCCGGCCGCTCGGCCAGCCAGTTTGCAATTGCGAGCGTAGAACGTTCGATCGCTTCGAGCCGCACGCCCAGTGTCTGCAAGCCGCGCAGAACGAGGCTGCAATCGTCCGGCGATACCGCGCAGCCCAGCACTTGGCGCGCCCCGCCGAGGCGGCGGTAGAGCCGATCGTCGCGCACCGTGATCGAGCCTAGCAGAACGTCGCTGTGGCCGCCGGCATACTTCGTCAGCGCCTGCATCGTAACGTCGACGCCGTGCGCGAACGCATCGAAGAGCACGCCCGCCGACCACGTGTTGTCGAGCGCGACGATCGCGCCGCGCTCGTGTGCCGCCGCCGCGATTGCCGGAACGTCCTGCACCTCCATCGTCACCGATCCGGGACTCTCCGTCCAGACCAACCGCGTGCGCTCGGTAAAGAGCTCTCCGATCTCCACGCCCATGCCGGGATCGTAGAACGTCGCGGTAACGCCGAATCGCGCGAGGAGCGTGCTCGTCAATTGTTTGTTGGGGCGATAGACGCTGCGCGGCACCAGGACGTGGTCGCCCGCCTCCAGCAGCGCCAGATCGATCAGCGAGATTGCCGCTTGACCGCCGGGGGCGAGAATCGTTTGGCGCCCAGCTTCGATCTCGCAGATGCGCGCCGCGAGTTCCAGCGCCGTCGGCGTACCGTAGAGTCCGTACGTGTAGCCGGCGCGTTGCTGATCCCATTCGTCGGTAACGCTCGCCGCGTTCGGGAAGAGCGTCGTAGACCCGCGATGGACCGCCGTAGCAAGCGAACGATAGCCCTCGGGGAGGGATGGCTGCGAGTGGAGCAAGCGCGTCTGCCAAGTCGTCATTGGCTACGCATTATCTCACTTGGGTTCGTTACCATCCCCCGAGGGCAGCGCGTACGTTCGCGTCGAAACGCGCATCCATGCGTTCTGCGAACATCTTGATACTGCTTGCGCTGCTCGCCTGCGGCGTTTCTTGTGCGGGCGGCGCCCCGTCGAGCCTCCCCGGCGCCCTTCTCCCGCAGCAGCGGACCGGCGGCGGAACTCCGATCAAGCACGTCGTGATCGTGATCCAAGAAAACCGAAGTTTTGATAACTTTTTCGCGACGTTTCCCGGCGCCGACGGCGCGACAGTCGGAAAGGCCGCACCGATGCCCGGGTCGATCGCCCAGAGCTGCCCGAAGCCAATTACGAAGCCGACGACGATTCCGTTGACCGAGGTCGACCTTGAGGGCCGCGGCTTCCCGTCGTCGTACGGATATCAAATCAACCCCGATCTCGGCCACATCTACTCGACGTTCCTAATTGACTACGATCACTCGAAGATGGACGGGTTCGATAACGAGGGTTACGGGGCGCGCGGCAGCGGCGGTCCATCGTGCACCTATCCCTATCAGTACGTCAACCCTAAATATATCCAGCCGTATTGGGATATGGCGCAGCAGTACGTGCTCTCCGACCACACGTTCCAGACGCAAGCCAGCGGCAGTTTCACGGCGCATCAGGATCTGATCGCCGGCGGCACTGGGCTCTCGAATGAAGAGGCGCTCATCGATACGCCTTCGTACTTTCCATGGGGCTGCGACGGCAATCCGTCGAGCCTGGTGACCGCGGTCATCAAGCGCGGCGGCAAGGTCGAAGAGTTCGGCGGCCCCTTCCCGTGCTTGAGCTACACGACGATGCGCGATCTGCTCGACGCGCAGCAGGTTTCGTGGAAGTACTACGCGGTTCGGGTCTATTCATATAAAAATTGTCCGAAGTGCCAAGGCGCCGGCATCTGGAGCGCCTTCGATGCCATCAAAGCGGTTCGTCACAGCTCCGAGTGGAACGCGAACGTCTCCCATAGCCCCAGCGCCATCTTCGGCGACATCAACAAGAACAAGCTTCCCGCCGTTGCGTGGGTAACCCCGACCGGCGACAACTCGGATCATCCGCAGACCGGCAAGGATACCGGCCCCTCTTGGGTCGCCTCGATCGTCAACGCAATCGGGGAGAGCTCTTACTGGAACTCCACGGCGGTCATCGTTCTCTGGGACGACTGGGGCGGATTCTACGATCACGTCAAGCCGCCGACACGCGATTGGCAGGGCGGCCCTGGCTTCCGGGTTCCGATGCTCATCGTCTCGCCGTACGTGAAGCCGCACGTCGTTCACACGGTCTACGAGTTCGGCAGCATCCTGCACTTCATCGAAGACAACTGGAACCTCGGCACGCTCGGCCGCAACGACGAACATTCGACCAGCATCGGCAATGCCTTCGACTTCAACATGAAGCCACGGCCCTTCAAGGAGATTCCCGCGAAGTATTCGCGCTCGTTCTTCCTGCATCAGCGCGACTCGGGTGAGCCTCCAGACACTGAATGAGGCTCTACTTTCTGCGCCACGGCGTTGCGGTCGAACCCAACGAGTGGACCGGCCGTGATTTCGAACGGCCGCTCACGCGCGAAGGCATCGGACGAATGGAGCGTGAGGCACGCGCGATCGCCGAGCTTTCGCTCGACCTCGAAGCGATCGTCACGAGTCCGCTCCTGCGGGCGCGCCAGACCGCGGAGATCGTCGCGAGCCGTCTGAAGCTGCAAGACGCGCTCGTTCCCGACGATCGTCTCGCCGGCGGCTTCGACGTCAAGAGCTGCGCGGCGATTCTGGCCGATCACGCCGATGCTCGAGCGCTGATGCTCGTCGGACACGAGCCCGCATGTAGCTTAACGGTGGGCAGCCTCGCCGGAGACGCGAGCATCGAAATAAAAAAGGGCGCGCTCGCCGGCATCGAACTCTCCGGCCCATCCTCGACCCACGGAACGCTCTTCTGTCTCATTCCACCGAAGGTTCTTGCCGCGCTCGGCAAAGCATAACGAAACGGCCTGCGTCTTTCATATGTCGAAGTTGATTTACATGACCAACACGTCGCTCGACGGTTACGTGGAGGACGAAACGGGTGCCTTCGATTGGGTCGATCCCGATCAAGTGCACGAGTTCGTCACCGAGTTGTTACGGCCGATTGGAACCATTCTCTGCGGGCGGCGACTCTATGAGACAATGGTCTACTGGGATGCGCCGGTGGAAGAGTATCCACCCGAAGGTCGCGACTTCGCACGGGTCT
>DATDIA010000114.1:0-3005 GCA_036521295.1 Candidatus Cybelea sp.
TCACCGCTGCCGCCGCAAAGGTTCCGCCCGCAATCACGACAGGCAGGAGGGGTCTCACCGGCTCGCGCTCGCTGCACGGGCAGTCGACTCCACGAAGGGCGCCGGGTAGCTGCCGCCCCGCAAGCGCGCCGTGAGCCAGCCGGCGATCCTGGTGCCGGCGAGCCCGTCGCCATATGGGTTGACCGCTTGTGCCATCGCAGCATAGGTCGCCGCATCGGTCAGCAGGCGGCGTGCCGACGTGGCGATCCGTTTACGGCTGTGTCCCACCAGCTCGAGTGTCCCCGCCCGCAAACCCTCGGGTCGCTCGGTCTCCTCGCGCATAACCAGCACCGGCTTGCCAAGGCATGGCGCCTCTTCTTGCAGACCTCCCGAATCGGTCAAAACGAAGGTGCAGCCTTTGACCGCCGCCACCATCTCGGCATAGTCGATCGGATCGACCAAGACGACGCTCTGGATCCCGTCGAGCACTTCATGAGCCACCGGGGCTACCCGCGGCGAGGGATGAACCGGCCAATAGAGCTGCGGCCTCATCCGGAGCTCGGCGATCTCCCGAAGGGCTTCGCATATATCACGCATGTGCGCGTGGTTTTCGCGGCGGTGAGCGGTGACGACAATCGTCGGCCGGCGAGGATCGATTTCTCCCCAGCGCGGGGGCGTGGGAAGGTCGGCGCGCGCAGCGGTCTCGAGGAACGCGTCGATGACGGTGTTGCCGGTCACGACGACGTCCTCGGCCGCGACGTTCTCGGCAAGCAGATGCTGGCGCGCCAGGGCGGTCGGCGCAAAATGGTAGGTAGCGATGGCTGCGGTGAGACGTCGGTTCATTTCCTCCGGATATGGCAGCCACCGGTTTTGTGTCCGGAGCCCCGCCTCCACGTGACCGACCGCGATCCTTTGATAGAACGCGGCGAGCGCCGCTGCCGTGCTCGTCGTGGTGTCGCCGTGCACGAGCACGATTTCCGGGCGGGCGGCGAGCAGCACGCGCTCCATGCCCGTGAGCACGCGCGTCGTAACCTCGGTCAGCGTTTGATCGTCCGTCATGACGTTCAAATCGTACTGCGGCGAGATCGAGAATAATGCCAGCAAGTCGTCGAGCATCTTGCGGTGTTGAGCGGTGACGCAGACGATGTCGTCGATCTGGGAATGCAGGCGCAAGGCTCGCACGACGGGCGCCATTTTGATGGTGTCGGGACGCGTTCCAAAGACGCTCATGACCTTCAGCCTGGCGCTCACGTGAGCTCGAGACTCTCGTTACGTCGCGTGACGAAAGACGTGCGTAAACTCACCGGAAAAGGCGAGCGCGACCGCGCCAAGCACGAAGCAGACGGCATAGAGCAACAACACGGCTTGGCGAACGTTTAGTCCGAACCGAAAGATCAGCTGATGGTGAAAATGGCCCCGGTCGGCCTCGCTTATTCGTTTGCCGCTGCGAGCGCGACGCACGATCGCTGCCGCCGTGTCGAGAACCGGAAGGGCGAGGACGAGCAACGGGACGACCACGCTGATCGCGATCGCCGTCTTGCTCGCGCCTATGATCGAAACGGTGGCGAAAACGTAGCCGATGAAGAGCGAGCCCGCATCTCCGAGGATGATTCGCGCCGGATTGAAGTTATAGGGAAGGAAGCCGAGCGCGGCGCCGGTCAAGGCGACCACGACAAGGGCCACGACCGGATTGGCGTGCAGAACGGCAATCACGAACAAAAAGAGGCTCGAGATCGCCGCGACGCCCGCAAGAAGCCCGTCCAATCCATCGAGAAAGTTGATCGCGTTCATCATGCCGACATACCAGAGCAGCGTGAGCGGCACGCCGACCCATATCGGAAAATCTATCCAGTTCGTCGCGGGATTGTGATCGAACGGATTGGTGATACCGGGTATGACGAAGCCGTAGAGCATCGAAATTAAAGCAACCACGACCTGCGCAAACAGCTTGTTCCGCGGACGCATCTGCATCACGTCGTCCCAGATTCCGACCCCCAGAATCAAGAGGCTCCCGAAAAGCAGCCCCACCAACCGATGGATTGCGTCGAACTGGTCTGCTGCGGGGAGGAGCGCAAACGGCGACACGAGCGCAACGCCCAGCACTGCAAAAAGCGCAAAGGCGAAGCCGAAGAAAACCGCGATGCCGCCGATGCGCGGAGTCGGCAGCGCGTGCATACGCCGGTCGTGACCGTCGGCGTCGACGATTCCAAGCCGCATCGCAAGACGCACGATCAGCGGCGTCGACAACCCGCTGACGGCGGCGGCGATGACGAAAGCCGCAGCGTAGATAACACCTGGGCTCACCGGATGCGGGCTCATCCGCGTGCGCCCTCGAGCGTTGCGTACCCCACGAGCGCTACGCCGGCCTCCGCCAGCAATTGGCTTGCGACCGCGTCGGGATAGGCTTCTCCGTACACGATCTTTACCACACCGGCGCTGATGAGCAGCTTCGAGCAATTGACGCAGGGCTGGTGGGTGCAATAGGCGATGGCATGTTGCAGGCTGACGCCGTGCAGCGCGCCCTGGACGACGGCGTTCGCTTCGGCATGCGTCGCACGCAAACAATGGTCGTTGGCGAGCGTGCAGCCCACCTCGGTGCAGTGGGCGACTCCACGGGGCGCACCGTTATAGCCGGTGGTCAAAATGCGGTGCTCGCGCGCGAGCACGCAGCCGACTGAAGCTCGCGGACACGTCGCACGCGTGCCAACCGTTTGCGCAATCTCCATGAAGTATTCGTCCCAGCCGGGCCGCATGAGATTAAGGTACGTCGTAACTAGAGGTTAGCTCGCGAACCCGGCCGCGGAGACAATCGATTTCGACGCGGGGTTCGATGTCGGCGAAGCTGTCGCAGATGATCCGCGCGACTTCGCGGCACTCCTCGACCCCCAAACCGCGCGAGGTTATTGCCGGGGTGCCGATTCGGATGCCGCTTGCGACCATGGGTTTCTGCCGATCGAAAGGAATCGCGTTTTTGTTCACGGTTATCCCGATCTCGTCGAGATATGCCTCGACCGCTTTGCCGGTAA
>DATDIA010000115.1:0-6888 GCA_036521295.1 Candidatus Cybelea sp.
CAGTACCGAGCCCAGTCCGACGTGTAGCTGAGGAGCGTTAAGAGTATTCCCGCGACCACCCATTGAAATCGCCGGCGCTCCCAGGCGGCAGCGCGCAGATAGGTGAGCGCGAGGGTCACGCCCGCCGCCAGAATCAGCGCAAGGGCGCCGAGCGTTGAACCGTACGACATCCACGGCGACGGAGCGACGCCGAAGTAAAGCGAGGTCGCGTCCCAGGCGAGATTGGGAATCGCGAAGAGCGCGCCGACCGGAATTGCCAGACGATCGAGCGTCGCGTGCCATCCGGTGGGAGCATCGTCTGGAAAACGCGCGGCGAAAACCATGAGACCTATCGGGCCCGCGACGTCGAGAACGTCGGACGCGAACTGCGCGAACGGGAAGAGCGAGTCGGGAAAGCGGTAGAGCGCAACGCTCGTCGCAGAGACCAGATAGAGGAAGAGGCCCCACGTCATGCGGCTTGGACGCCGGAGCAAAATGATCAGCGCCACGACGATATAAGCGAAGCCGGTAAGCCGCAGGAACGAGGCGAGCGGCGAGAAGATTGCCCGGCGCGATTCCGACACCGTGAGTAATCCCGCTCGTAAGGTCAGCGGGCGCGCGCGTCCCTCGTGCACCACCAAGAACGTCACCGCTTCACCGGGTAATGCGGGCTGATACGAGAGTCCGACGATTCGATCGTGCAGGTTCGATTTCGTGAAATCGAGATGGTCGCCCGCGGCGATGCGCGCACGCGCCGCGGACGTTCCGGGATCCACCACTGCAACTTCGAAGCCGTTGGTATAGATCAAATGGTAGCCGAAGGTGCTTTGCGGCACGAAGAGCTGGATCGACGCTGCGATGTTGAGGGCGAGCGCAACCGCAGTCGCAGCCAACGCCGCGAGGCGTTCCCAAGGAAGCAGATGTCGGGGCGGGGCTATCACGATCGCTACATTCGCATCTCCGGTTGTGTCCCGGATTGCATAGCGCGAATGTGTAGTATGGTGCTGGTCCAGTCGTCGGGCGCGATGCGCAGGCCAGTCCGAAACGGATACTGCAGTTCGAAGAGCAGCACGAGAACCGAGGTGACCATGACGGCGACGCAAGCCGTCATCAATAAGTGCACGCGCCGGTTCTTCGCACCGAACAGCCAGCAAAAACACGTAATGCACGCCGCTCCGAAGAGCAGCACGAACCATGCGAACGCTCCGAGATCGCTCGTGCTCTCGGCAAGGCGTCGCTGTCGCATGTCGTGCATCGTACCGAGCTGCGTCATCGTTTCGATCTGCGCGTTCGACTCGCCCATATCGGCGGGCTTGTAGGTTCCCGCAGCGCCGATAGCGTCCATGACGAGGATGTCGCCCTGCGGGTCGAATCTTCCGGAACGCATCAGCGGCCATTCGCGCGTGACCATGAGTTGCGAATAGGCCAGCAGGTCGGCTCTCACGCGGCTGCGTCGCACGGGAGGAAAGCCGACGGCCATGTGCCAGGCGTCGGCCGCAGCGGCGGATTCTATGCCCACGAAACGTCGCGCTTCGACGTAATGCTCCCACGCGGCGACGGTCAAGAAGCCGAGCACGACGGCGTACAGCGTTCCCGCAATGGCAATGATCACTCCGCCGACCTCGTTGTGCCGGACGAAATCTTCTTCCGGGAACCGACGATGGACGTACCATTGTCCGCCGCAGGCGAACGCGACCGCGAGCACGACGGCGACCAAAAGCAGGAGCAGTGCGGGCAACTCCATGACGAAAGCCATGGCTTGAGCTAACACGACGTGAGGCGATTTCTTCGGCTGGTTTGGTTGCCTCCTTTGAACTTGCAACTCTCTTCATTCTTTCTTGGCTCTACAGCGTACGATGGCTACGATAAAGGAGAAGCGATGACGATCGGGACGACGGGGTACGAACGGTTTCGCGCGCTGCACGAGCGGACCGGTGCGTTTATCATGCCCAACGCATGGGATGCCGCTTCGACGGTGTTGCTGAAGCGTGCTGGATTCGAGGCGCTTGGAAGCACGTCGCTCGGTCTTGCTTTTTCCCTTGGACGCCAGGACGGCCGGCATGCCGTGTCGCGAACCGAAGCGATCGCACACGCAGCCCTCTTAGGGCGCGTGAGCGGTCTGCCCGTTAATGGCGACCTTGAGGACGGCTTTGGCGCGGAGCCCCAAGATTGCGTAACGACGGTTAGGGCTGCGATCTCGGCCGGTTTAGC
The DNA here is from genome assembly GCA_036521295.1 of Candidatus Cybelea sp. Lineage (GTDB taxonomy): Bacteria > Vulcanimicrobiota > Vulcanimicrobiia > Vulcanimicrobiales > Vulcanimicrobiaceae > Cybelea. The sequence goes on from DATDIA010000115.1 coordinate 2,191, forward strand.
CGGTCTTGGCATCGAGGACACGACGGCCGACCCCGCGCGTCCGATCCACGATTTCGACGCTGCGGTAGCGCGGATCCGCGCGGCTGCAGAGGCCGCGCGAGGACGCATCGTACTCACGGGACGCACGGACAACTTTCTCAACGGAAGGCCGGATCTCGACGATACCATCCGCCGGCTGACCGCGTTCGCAGAGGTCGGCGCTGACGTGGTGTATGCCCCCGGCCTTCCGGACATGGCGGCCGTCATCGCGGTCGTTCGCGCCGTTGCGCCCAAGCCGGTGAACGTGCTGATCGGTCCAGATGACGAAACGGTGCCGCTTGCGCAACTCTCGGCCGTCGGCGTACGTCGCGTGAGCGTCGGTGGTGCGCTCTATCGCGTTGCGATGAGCGCGTTGGTCGAAGCATCGCAGGCGTTGCGTAACGGGGACCTTCGCGCAGCTACGGGAGCGATCGCGGGCAGCGAGATCGCCGCACTGTTGCCGCGTTAAGCGATTCGTATCCCCTGGGACGGGGTAGAAGCGGGCGGATGATTACGAGCATTCGCAAATTTTTTGGCAATCTCGGCCCCGGGCTAATCACCGGTGCCGCAGACGACGATCCGTCTGGGATTTCCACGTATTCCGTCGCCGGCGCCTCGACGGGGTATTCGATGCTTTGGCTCACCCTGATCTCGACGCCGATGATGGCGGTTATCCAAGGAATGTGCGCGCGCATTTCGATGGTCAACGGTGAGGGAATCGCGGCGCTCATGCGAAAGCGGCTCCCACTTTGGCTCGCCTACGGGCTGGCCGGACTCGTAATTGTTGCCAACACGTTCAATCTCGGCGCCGATATCGGCGGCATGGCGGACGCCGCTCACCTGGTAGTGCGGATTCCAATCGACGCACTCGTCTTCTTTTTCGGCATCGCGTTGATTGCGGCGCAGACGTGGCTGCCGTACGCCGTAATCGCGAAGATATTCAAATGGCTGACGCTGGCCCTCTTCGCATATATCATCACCGCATTCATCGTTCGACCGCCGTGGCTGCATGTGCTCGAGCAGTTCGCCGTCCCAAGGATCCATTTCGACTCATCTTGGCTCTCGACGATGGTCGGCGTGCTCGGCACGACGATCACGCCGTATCTCTTCTACTGGCAGTCGTCGCTGATGGTGGAAGAGGATAAAGAAGCGGGCAAGACGACGATCGCCGCGCGCCTCGGGACCGACGAACCATCCATTGCCAATATGCACGCCGATGTGAATGCCGGCATGATCTATTCGAATCTCGTGGCGTTCTTCATCATCGTTACGACCGCCGCGACGCTCGGCGCGCACGGCCGCACGAACATCGCGACCGCACAGCAAGCCGCTCAGGCGCTGCGCCCCCTGGCCGGGCCCTTTGCGGAGTTGCTTTTTGCATTGGGCATGGTAGGCACCGGCATTCTGGCCGTGCCGGTGCTCGCAACTTCATCGGCGTACGTTGCGGCGCAGACGTTCCGCTTTCGCGAGGGATTGAGCGAATCGGTGACCCGCGCCCCGCGCTTCTACTTGATCATCGTGACCGGTGTGCTGATTGGCATCGGCATGAATCTGCTCCGCATCGATGCGATCAAAGCGCTATTCTGGTCGGCTATACTCAACGGCATCGCAGCGGTACCACTGATCGCGGTCATCGTTTGGCTCGCCTCCGACCAGCGCATCATGGGAAAATGGAGAAGTTCCGCATTGGCGCGGGCCTGGGGCTGGGGGACCGTCGCGCTGATGGGCGGGGCGACCGTCGGGATGTTCTATTTCATGGCCCGGCCTGGTTAGCGATAGAGCGAATGCACCGTTTGATCGGCCCAGCGCTCGGGGATAGAGCAGTTGAGCATCACCGCGCGAGAGGAACTCCAATGGACATATTGTCGATCATCAAGCAAGAGCATCGAACCGTCTCGGCAATGCTCGACGAAATAAAGGATTGCGAACCCGAAGACGAGCGAATCGACGAACTGGCTCGAACGATCGAAAAGGAGCTGTCAGCGCACCTCGCGGTTGAGGAGCGCTTGTTTTACTCGCAATTGCGCGACCGCACCGAGGACGAGGACGAGCAAGTTGATATGTTCGAGGCCTACACCGAGCACGAGGTCGCGAGGCACCTTATGGAGTTGCTACAATCAGGGCGCAAGCGTGACGAACAGTTCAAGGCCGAGTTGCTCGTGCTGGGCGAGAGCGTCAGGCACCACGTGCAGGAAGAGGAGTCGAAGATCTTTGCAATCGCCCGCGAGCTCATGGACCAAGACGAGCTCGAAGATTTGGGCGAAAAGTGGGAGAAGGCCAAGCAACGATTGATGTCGCGCTCTTCGTCCAATGGACGGCGCGGCAGTTCGCGCAAGAAGGCGGCGGGTGGGGGCGGCCGCTCAAAGAAAAGCCTCGGCAGAAAAAAGGACAGTGCGTCAGCGTTGACCTCCGTCGACTGACGGCGACGACGTTTCCCGTGCGACGCTGAAGGAGGCGCGGGGCACACCGTCAGAGTGCTGCGCATGCAGTCGCTCTTCGACGGCCCCGCCTCGCTTCGAGAACCGTCGGAGCGCATCGCGTTTTGGCTGACCGCCTTTTTTGCATTTCCCGCCGCGCTAACGATCGGATACGTGCTTCACGAATCGATCGGCGCCTCGCAGGTGGCTCTGTTCATCGTCGTCGCTATGGTCTACGTGACGCTCGCTCGCGGACGGCTGCTCGGCTCGAGCGTCCGCCTGAATCAGCGCCAGTATCCGCGCGTCTTCACAATCGTACGTCGGACTTGCGCGGCGCTCGAGATTCCGATGCCGCTGGTCTTCGCGCGCGAGGACAACTATGTTCCCGTCGTAGCGCTCGGGTTCGGCGAGCCCTATTCTTTAGTACTCTCGAGTCACTGGATCGAACTCTTTGCCGACGACGAGCTCGCCTTCATGGTGGGCCGCGAGCTCGGTCACATCGCGGCCGGGCACACGCGCTTTCACTCGTTGTTGAGCGTCAACGGTAATGAGAACCCCATTATCTCGTTGATTTTTGGCGCTTGGCTGCGGCGCTGCGCGCTTACCTGCGACAAGGTCGGCCTGCTTTGCTGCGGCTCGCTCGATGCGGCGATCCGCGCAATGGGCATTGCCGCGTTTCACGAGTTCGGCCGCAAGGTAGACTATGCGGCATTTGCCGAGCAGCACGCGGAGGTTCAAAGCGATTCCGTGCTGCGCTGGGGTGAGTGGCTGAGCAGCGAGCCGTACGCCACGCGACGCATCGCCTCGCTGAACCAATTCATGCAAACCCAGGCCTACGGTGATGCCGAAACGTGGTTTCTGCGCGAGCGCAGCGCCGAGCCACCGGTGCTCGCAGCACCGGGGAAATCCCAAGTCGCGGCGCGGGATTGCGCCGGATGGTGGCGCCGGTTTACCGCCTTTGGCATCGATGCAGTCGTCGTCATCGCGATCATCACATCGTTCGGCGCAAGCGTCGCCCCGCTCTCGCGTCAATCTGAAACCAACACCATCGCTCCGGGCGACGTCAGTCTTTCGGCGCCAGGCGTGGGCGCGATAACGATCCGAGGAAAAACGCATGCGCCTGCCAACGGCGCTTCGTCACGAGCTCCGTCGCCGGCGCCGACACAAACGGCAGCGCCAAAACTTCGATCGCATTGGGAAAATCCGCTGCAAATCGAAGTCGGCGGCAACGACGTTCCCCTCTCCATCGACGCAATCGGTACGCTCGTATCGCAGGCGATTCGTCATCTCGGCTTCGCCTTCTGGTTTCCGGTCTATCTCGCGGGCCTCGTGATCTTCGCGGGTCAGACGTTCGGCATGATGATTGCCGGTCTTCGAGTCGTTACTACCGATTTTGCCAAACCGAGCATCGCGCGCACGATCGGTCGCTACATGATCGTCTTTTTGCTCTGGTGGCTGATCGTGCCGCTCAGCCTCATCTGGCGCCGCATACTGCTGCACGATCGCTGGACGAAAACGCGCGTCGTAAAGGTGGAGCGCGTCGTCGCTCGAACCACGGGTTCCGCATGATGGTGAAACTACTCTCGGCCGTTCTGTTTGCGATGGTCGGCCTCGCGCCGGCGCCCGCGAGCGACCCGCTCTCCTCGTTGCGTTTCCTAGTCGGCACTTGGAACTGCACCTACCAAGCCGCTAAGGCGCACGTGACGTATAAGGCGACGTTTTCTTACGACATGAACGACAACTGGATGCGCGAACGCGACTCGTGGACGGGCGGCGGCGGCGATGAGGGACTGTTCACCTACGAGCCCAAGCGACACTCCTGGACCGAAGTTGTCGTGGAAGGGGAGCGCACGGCCACGGTCTTCCGCGGAGCGGGCAGCGACCCGAATCACGTCGTCTACCGAAGCATCTATCCCGACTCAACCATGACCGACATTTTCGATCACAAGTCCCCGACGCGATACACGCTCCACTTTACACAGAACGCCGGCGGCAAGACCGTGGAGTCAACCGACACCTGCGTCAAGGCGTAACGACTGCTACGGCTGCGAGGTAACCGTTAGCCTAACCGCTGCGGTGCCCGAAACCACGTGTCCAACCGACGCGTTTTGACTAACCGTGTCGATTTGCAACGTTCCAACGTTCTCGCTCACGTGAAGCGTCGCGTGAGTCGTGGGATCAATCAGCGATTTTAGCCTTACGATGTCGAACTGCTGACCGACCTGCACGCCGTTATTGCTGCCCAGATCAATGATAATATTTC
>DATDIA010000116.1:0-18810 GCA_036521295.1 Candidatus Cybelea sp.
AAACGGCTGGGGTCGATGGATGCCACGATCTTGGCCGCTTCATCGTCGATGAGATGGCCCATGTCGCTGTTGACGAAAGTTTCGTTGCTGTACGAGCCGCCCGCGTAGCCGGAAAACCCTCCGGCGCTCCACGACGTACCCGAACGCGTCTCTTCATCGGAGAAGCTCTGAACGATCTGCCCGGTTCTCGAGTCGATCACGCGCACGGCAACCTTGATGGTCACTCGATGCGTCGAAACGCCGCCTGCCGCAGCGCCAACCCACCCAGGCACTAAGCTGCCTGCGTTGGCGCCGCTCGCGCCGGTTTGGTCGAGTTGTAGAATGTTGCCGGTGACGAGGTAGCGCGCCCCAACCATGCGCCCGGCGGTGATCGCGGTTTGCGGATCGACCTCTCCGCTGGCGGCAAGTTGATGTTCTCCAAGCGTCGAGCTCAGATGCGTGCGGTCCAGAACGTTGAACCGCCCCTCGTTGACTAATCGGTCGGTGAGCAGATCGCTGAGCGCCACGCCCGGCTCGAAAGAACCATACCAATCGGAGCTGAGGCCGTGGGTAGAAAAATCGAGCACGGCGAGGGACGGACGGGGGCCGCCGGCCGTCTGCTGCGCAAATCCGATAAGCGGCGAACACGCAAATGCCGCCGCGATAGAGAAAGCGATGAAACGTCGATACACGATAGACCTCCACGTCAGAACGGGAAAGCCACCCTATTATGCCACATTTCGGGAACCACCGCCACGAACGCCAAATAAGCGCTCCTCATGTGCGGTAGATTCACCCTGACAAAACCCGCGGCGCTGGCGGCGGCATTTCCGCGTTTCCGGTTTGCCGAGTTCAGCGAGACCCACCTGCCGCGGTTCAATATTGCCCCGACGCAGGACGTGCTCGGCGTCCGCAACGACGGGCGGAACGTCGTTGAAGTGCTGCGCTGGGGAATTCGCGGCCGTATCAATATACGTGCGGAGTCGATCCTCGCGCGGCGCGGTGCAATTCGACGTCGCTGTATCGAGTTTGCCGACGGTTTCTACGAATGGTCGAATCGCAGGCCCTTCTATTACACGCTCAGATCGGGCGAGCCGTTCGCCTTTGCCGGACTTTGGGAGCCCAACAACGGGTCGGCGTCGTGCGATCTGGCTACCTGCGAGCCAAACGCCTTGGTTGCGCCCGTCCACAACCGCATGCCGGTCATTCTTACCAATGCCAACGTCGATCTCTGGCTCGATCCGCAGCCCCTACCGCCGGAAGTCGCTGCCTCGATCTTGCGACCGTTCGACGCGCGCCTGATGCAAGTGCACGAGGTTTCGATGCGCGTCAATAATGCAAACTACGACGCAGCGGACGTGCTGGAAAACACGGAGCCGCGCCTGTTCTGAAAGATGAGAACCAGGCCGGTTGCGACGAGCCAGATGGCCGCGGGTATCGCGCCGAAGAATCCGGGACCGGGCGCACCCGGTGCCATGAATGGGTCACTAAAGAAGATCGTAAGCGTCGCGATCGCGGCCCCGAGCGCGGCGAGGTAGCCCAGCCACGCCAGCCACAGCGGCGCTCGATCGTGGCGGCGCATGCTGTGCGCGGCTGCGAAGAGGAAGATCGCGACGGGCGCGTAGCCGAGACCGCCCTGCGTAAAGAAGAAGGCGTCGTAGATGCCGGAGAGTCCGTGCGCTTTAAAGACATCCGGCATCGCATAGAGTGCAGCGGTGAGTAGGCCGGCGGCCGTCAACGACGTAGCGACCATGACGAGACCGCTGCCCAGAGCGAATGTTGCCAGTCCCTCCTGGCGACCTGGAGCGTAGCTCAAATAGCTGCGCAGCCCAACGAGAAACCAAAGAAAAAATGCCGCCGCCGGAAAGCTGAGCCATGCGCCACAGAGCAGACCGAAGCGGTGCGCGTCAATGGCTAACGCCGCTTCGATTGGCCGGTACGCGCCAGACGGCATTCCATTGGTGAGAAGTGTCGCAAGGACGACAATCGCAACGTAGCAGAGTACCGACCATCCGGCAGAGCGTTCCGCGGATACGTTCTCCATGCTGGTTTACGTGAGACCAGCGTCCAAATGAATCCTTCCTTTACAGGCCGTAGTATTTCAGAGCCGGCCACATCGCGGCCAGTGAGACTCGTGGTTGCGTGCACAGATAGATTGGGAGCGGCCCTTCAAGCATCCATCGGTAATCGTTGCGGTAGACCGCAATCTGGCGGACGCTCCGGAACCAATGCAGCAACAGCCAATAATCCGTTGCGCCGACGGCTAAAACCGATCGCCCACTATAGCCCCGAGTGCCCCAAAGATAGTACGAGTTATTTGGGCTGATGACCGCCGGCAACCCATCGCTGGGTCCGTAGTAATCCAGCGCTCCTGCGTATGCGTAGCGGTCGGCAAAGATCGCGGTGACCCGACGTTGTGAGGGCGGCAGGGACCAATACGCGCCGGAAACCGTTTGGACCATCGTCTTCCAGCCAAGCTGGTCGGCAAACATCGGATTGATGAGATGACTCTTGCCGTCGGGCGGCGCGGGGCGGCTCAGCCCGATGGCGCGCTCGTAGGCCATGTATGCCGGAAGCGGCAGCACGGGGAGCGCTAGCAGAAACATTGGAAGACCGGCGACGACGATCGATGCAATTATTGCGATCTTGTAACCCGCCGGTTTGGCTTTGATCGCGGATTCGAGTGCCACCGCACCGGCGGCGAAGAGGGCCGGATAGAATCCTTGGATGTAATAGCCGCGCCCGATCGTAGCAATAAGCAATCCCAATAGCAAGAAATACGCGACCGTCAAAAATCGGTACGGCGGAATTTGCCACGGTGTATTTTGAGCGGAGTCGAAGGACCAAAACCGGACGAGGCCGGCAATCCATATCGGCGCGAAGAGCGGATTTTGATATGCGAACTGCAGTCCCAGCATGTAAAGCGCATTGATCCACCGGTTCGTCGATTCGTCGGCCATGCCGTTGGCAAGGGCGTGACGATTGAGCTGATCGTTATGCAGAACTTCGAGCATAGGAAAGCCGTGGCGGACTTGCCAAATCGCGTTTGGCAGCACGAGCAAGGTGGTCAGTGCTATTCCGAACACGAGCCAGCGCGATTGCAGCAACTTGGCGTGTCCGGTCACCAGCAATCCAATTGCCAATGCAACGGCACAAGCGGCGATGGAATACTTGGCATACAGCCCGAGCGTCACGAGCAGGGCGATCGAAATGTAGAGCCGGCGATTTTGCGTTTTGACCAGACGTATCGTCAGATAGATCAACGCCGTCCATGCCGCCGGAGAAAGAAACTCCGTCGATAGCCCGTACGCGATTCCGACCAGCCCCGGAGCGAGAGCGATCGTCGAGGCCGTCACGGTTTGCGCGAAAGGGCCGCCGCGAAGCTCGCGGGCTATCGCGCAGGCAAAAAGCACCGTGACGCCGGCGAGCACTCCGGGAAAGAACCGCAGACCCCATACCGGGTATCCCAGCGGGGAGGTCAGCCACGTTATGAACGGTGCGAGCGGAGGTTGGTCGACGTACCCCCACGCCAAATGCTTCGCGCAGTCGATAAAATAGAATTCATCGCGGTAGTATCCGAAGCGATGGCTGAAGGCGACGTGGAGAACGGCGGTCGCAAGCGCGATAACGTACGCGCTCGGGTACAGCTTCATGCAGCGGTAGTTTGCGATCCCGCGAGCAAGAGCTGACTAACGCACAGCCCGGCGATTCCGGCTTCGGCAATCGAGCCGAACAGAAAGCTTGCGTCCCACCACGTTCCACCGAACAGGGGAACCGCCAGGGCAAAGAAAGCCGCAAAATACGCCGCCGGCACGAAGAATCCCAGGAACCGAAATGCATTCGGCTTTGCCGCCGACGGGCGAAGCTTGGCGATGATGAAATCGCCCGCAGCTCCCGCTGCAATCGACGCGAGAACGACGAGTAGTAGCTCCATGAAATCGGTCGAAAGCTCGCCGGCTATCCAGAGCTTCTCGACGACGCATATGACGACGAGCGCGCCGAAGTACAGCCGCTTGCGCAGGCAAAGGTATAAGACCGCCGCGGCGAGCAGCAAGCTCTGCCAGATCACGATCGACATTTCGAGAGCTTGGCGATAGAAGAGGAAGACCGAAAGCACGAATTGCTCGCGTTGGAATGCAACTTGCGAGAGCGGATGATCGCGCATGAGCGCTTCGGGATAGAAGCCATACTGCGTGACGAACTGAATGATCTCGAACGCCAGTCCGAACGAGATCAGCATCGGGAGTTGCTCGACGAGACTCGATGCGTCGGGGCGGCGAAGCGCGCTGCGCACCGGTCCGGTGATCAAGAAAAAGAGGCCGGTCAGCAAGAAGAGGTGCGGAGGGCTTAACAGCAGATCGAGCTGATGCTCGAAGCCGAAGACCGCGTGCCAAACGAGGTCGAGCGCGCCCCCGAGCAGCAAGGCGGCCACGCCGAAGACGCTCTGTACGTAGCCGTCGGGTATCGCCTTCCAAAACGAACCGGTGCGCTCGTAATTGCGCGCGATTGCCGCGGCCAGGACGGCGGCCGAGACGACCGCCCCGCTGTACATCGTTATGTGCCAGGGGTTGAGAAACGACTCGACGGCCAAGAAGAGATGCTGGTGAGCGTCGATAAATAACCCGGTCATGATCCAGAGGGCCGTCAGGGTCACCAACCAGTCGAGACGAGTGGGTGCGCCGGATGCGACGACGCGTTCGAGATGCGGAAGTGATGGCTGTGCTCGGGGCCGAGCGGCAAGTAATTCCGCGAAATTCATCTTTGCGCAATCATCGAACGACTTGCCTCGAAACCCTTTTCGTAGCTTTCTGTTTACATGGGCCGCTGCGACGGTTGCCGCGTTGCTTCCGGCCTGTTCGCCCCAGTCCGTTTCGGTTCCGCTCAATCTCACCGTCTCGGCGAGGCAGCCGCGGACATGGCCGTCGCCGCCGATCGCCGCACCCAACCTCCCGCCTCGAATCGTTCGCATTTGGTTGTCGACGCTCACGATCGAGCCCGGCACCTGGTTCGACGGGGAAATTCTCGTCAGTACCAACGTTGCCTCGGTCGAGGTGCGAACAGCGGCCTTCTCGATCAACAGCGCGCACGTGGCGCCGGGGATCTACCGTTTCCACACTCACGTGCTCGAGCTGCCACCGCTTTCGCGCCGGCACTCCTACCAACTCTACATTATCGCGCGCAATACGCCGGGCGCCCAACGAGTGGAAGAGGCTCCGCTGAGGGTAGAATGAGCGCTGTCCTTTCGGTCATTCTCGCGTTTCCGGTGGTAGTGATGTTCCATCGCGTCGACGTGGCGGCGCCAACCGACGTGATTTCACAACAGCTAACGGTTTCCCCGGCGCAGTTTGCCGAAGAGCTGCGCTCCATTCGCCGGATCGGCTTACACACAATCGGCATCGCCGAGCTCGCGCGCGACATGGCCACTCACGAATCTCCCGCCCGCGCGGTGTTGCTGACGTTCGACGACGGATACAGCGATCAGTTTCGCTACGCCTTTCCGATCCTGCAACGCTTCGGTGATCGCGCAACCTTTTTCGTCAACGTCGGGACGGTCGGAACGCCGAACCATTTGACCTGGCAGCAGATCGAAGCGATGTCGAAAGCCGGCATGTCGATCGAGTGCCACGGCGTCGATCACTCGGATCTGGCACTGCTTGGGGCCGCAGCACAAACCTATCAAATCGATCAATGCGTCCGCACGCTCGGCGCGCATCTGCAAAGCGCCATTCTTGCATACGCCTATCCGAGCGGCAGCTTCGATGCAAAGACCGTGGAGCTCGAACGGCGTGCGGGCTTACTCTTTGGCTTTACCACGGATCCGAGATTTCAGACCAACGTCCAGTCTCAGTACGAGGTGACGCGTATCAGGGTCAAGAGCGGAATGAGCGAGGCTCTTTTTGCTGGGCTGGTGCAGCGCACGCGCAACTACGTCGACTTCGGCGCCGCGGCTTCGCGGTAAAGCTTTGGAATATCGGGAAGGAGAATGGAGAATGCCTAAGTTTTTGATTGAGGCGTCTTATACCGCCGAGGGCGCAAAGGGCGTCGTAAAGAGTGGAGGGTCGGCGCGCCGCAAAGCCGTCGAGGAGCTGCTGGCATCGGTCGGTGGAAAGCTCGAAGCTTTCTACTTCACCTTCGGCGATGAAGACGCGATCATCATCGTCGATCTCCCCGACAACGAAACCGCTTTGACGCTGGGCATGGCCGTTGGCGCGTCGGGAGCGGTACGAAGCCGGACGACCGTCTTGATCCCGATGGAGGAGGTCGATCGAGCGGCAAAACGGCAGGTGCACTTTCGTCCTCCGGGGTCGTAAGAAAGGCGGTCGGATGCCGCGCGCTCGCAGCTTCCCCCAGACACTGCCACTTCGGTGCGCGCGACATCAGACCGCCGCCCGATGCTAGCGGCGAAGCGTGAAAAAAGCATGAAAGCCCACTTCTAGTGACTAGCCGGTCGGTTGCAGTAACTAGAAGCTGAATCGGAGAATCTCAAACGCTTCGCGGATCTTTCTCTCCGCGGAAAAGGGAAATTGATGCGATCACTTTTTTCCGGAGCCCAAGGGGCGGCTTTCATCGCACTGCCTGCCTTCCTGCTCGCGCTTGCGTTCGGAACCGCTGCGGTGGCCGCCAAGGGTACCGTGACGGTACTGCAGACCGACGGCCACGTCGACGTCTATAAGGACGTGTCGGTAAAAGTCATGCACGACGCGTTGTTCATGACCACGGCGGACGGAAAAGGTACGCTCGCCATTCACCGTGCCGCGTGCTCCTATCAAGCCGAGCTTATGGTTTGCTTTGTGACGAGCGCGTTGCTCGTTCAAGCGGGCAAGACCCGTCCGCTCGACTTCAAAATTGGCACGCTTTACGTGAACGCGACCGATGCTCCGCAGCAGCTCGTTCTTTCGACGAAAAAAGTAGCGCCACACAGCATCCTGCTCTCATTCACGACGAAGCGCGGAACATACGTCACTATGAGCGGCCGAATCGATAAGGTGGTGAGGTGATGAAGTATTTCTTGATCGTGGCGGCCATAACGCTGGCACTGCAGCCGGCGATCGCTACCGCGGGGCGCGGGGGCGGTGGAGGCGGGATGCGCGGCGGGGGTGGCGGCATGCGAGGCGGCGGTGGCGGCTTCAATCTGTCACGTGATACCGCGCGCGCGCCGCAGACGCGTCCGCCGCAGCCGCAACGCCCGCAAAGCGGCAGCGCGGCCGGCGGCAATCGCGGCAACGCCCCGGTCAGCGGTGGTAACCGCAACAACGGCAACGTCAACAATGGCAACGTCAACAACGGCAACCGCAACAACGGCAACGTCAGCAACGGCAACCGCAACAACGGCAACGTCAGCAACGGCAACCGCAACAACGTAAACGTTAATAACGGCAACCGCACGAACGTCAACGTGAGCGGAAACACCGTTATTAGGAATCCGGTCTACGTCAATAATAGCGCATGGGGTTGGAACCACGGCGTGGCTTGGGTCGGGGCGCCTTACTATTGGGGCGGGGGCTTCTGGGGCGCGATGGCAATCGGCGTCACGTCGGCGGCGGTCTACGGCTCGATCGTCGCAAATAACCAGACCTACTCGTCATATCAGATTCAGCCGAGCAGTCCGGGAGCGACGTTTCTGTCAAACTATCAGCTCACGCAGGTGCAGTGCGGCCCGCCGGGCCTCGTCGTCGTGTATGGTCCGAGCGACAGCGTGATTTGTGCGAATCCGAACAATCTCGTTGCAGCCGGAACGTACCAGCTAAATACGGAGACATTGTCGCTGACGTCGATTTAAGGTCCGGCTTTCAAGGACCTCGAGCTGAGCGGTCGTACGGCTGAGTCATGTTAGATATGCTCGGCGCCAGACCCGATCCGATCGTATACTTCGCGGCGCTTTTTCCACTCTCGCTCGCCGCGCTCGCTATCGGCTACGCGTACGCCGTCCGTCACAGCAAGGCTGAGGGCGAAAAAGCGGAGTGGGCATTCGGCCTCGGCCAAGCAGCCGTTTTCGCTCTGATCGCGCTCATTCTCGGGTTCTCGTTCTCTTTTGCGGCGCAGCGATTCGAGGAACGGCGCGCCCTCGTGGTCAGCGAAGCCGATGCAATCGGGACCGCCTATTTGCGCGCGGGCTTTCTTTCCAGAGAGCGTACGCTTCAATTCCGCCGCCTCCTCATCGAATACACCAGTACGCGGCTGGCAGCGTATGCCGAAGTTGCCGACATACGGGCCGAACGGCGGTCTATGGAGCGCGGTAAGGATTTGCAGGGTCTTCTGTGGATCATGGCATCGAACGTGGCGCGTCGCGATCCGCGCAGTCCTTTTTACGTTGATCTCACGCGGTCGGTGATCGAGACAATCGACGTGTATGATCGCCAGGAGGCAGCGCTCAACAATCACGTGCCGCGCCCCATCTTCGGAATCGTCGTGCTCTCCACGCTCGTCGGCGCGCTGCTCCTCGGATTGACCTTCGGGCGCGCAAAAGCTCCAAACGCGCTGCTCTCCGCGATTTTCTGTCTCCTCTTTGCCGCGACCGTCTTTGCGATTTTCGATCTCGATCATCCCCAAGGCGGCTTCACGCAGGTTGACGTTTCGCCGCTGCAGGAGACTCTAAGCGAAATGACGCGCGCAATCGGTAGTGGCGGATCCGCGACGTTGCCGCGGTAGGCGACACTGCGATTCTGGCCGAGGAGCATTCGTCGTGTGCCTCAGGGAGCGACCGTCGCTTTCGCGGTGTAAGAGCGGGCGCTCTCCGCGAACGCGCAGAGCAGGTTTGCCAACGCCATCTGTTCCGGCGTCCGGCAACGAATGTCGAGCAGACGCGGGCTGCAGACGAGCACGCTTGCAGCGCGCGCGCGAGAAATCGCAACGTTGAAGCGGTTGCGCTCGAAGAGGAACTCGACGTTGCGCGGCACGTCCTCACCGCTCGACGTCGCCATCGAATAGAAAACGATCGCGGCCTCTTGCCCTTGAAACTTGTCGACCGTTCCGACGCGTACGTCCGAGGTGCCGGCATGACGAAGCTTGTTCTGAATAAGGCGGCGTTGAGCGTTGTACGGTGCCACGACGATGACGTCGCGCGCAGTCGCGCGGCGCGGGGTCCCGCTGCGCTCGTGCGGCTTTGAGTCGACGACCCACCCTTCCTCGAGAAGGAGTAGGATCTGCGCAACGATCTCGTTTGCCTCCTCGATAGAGCTGGAACTGTTGCCGAAGTGGTCGATTGCGAGGAAGGAGAGGCCGGAGTACTCACGCGCCGTCGTTGTGACGCGATGCCCGCGGGTCGCATCGGCGGCGTGCAGGCGGTTGTCGTACATTGCATCGGAGACGAAGGCACAGATATCGGGCTGCATGCGGTACGAAACGTCGAGAAAGATGCCGCGATTTTTGGGCACGGTCTGATCGCCGCCGAGCAGATGCTGCAGAACCGAATCGCCAACGTGCAGAGGGTGGGATCCTCGACTCACTTGCCCGAGCTGCGACGGATCTCCAAGCAGTACGACATTCTTGGCGCAGAGCGAATCGGCGAGCGCGTCGGCGAGTGAGACCTGACCCGCCTCGTCAATGAAGAGATAATCGAATTGGCAATCGAGCTCTTGGCGCGCGCAGAGCCAGCTGGTGCCCCCAGCGAGCTGGTAATCGTCACCGTAAAATGCGTCGCTCGTCCCGACGGACTCGATGAACGGCGTCGAGACCGGCGAGCAGTACTCGGAGCCGACGTTAGACGTGTTATGTTTGTATCGCCCGCGGAAGCTGCCGCCGCGGGCCGCCATGCACTCTTCGACCATGTGCAGTAGGTTGTGAATCGCTTTGTGGCTGGTGCTGGTGACGGCCACGCGCTTACCTCGCTCGAGCAGATCGCAGATCACCTGGGAGCCGATCGTACTCTTGCCGCTGCCCGGCGGACCCTGCACGAAGAGATAACTGCTATCGAGCGCGGAGACAACCGCGGCTACCGCTTGCGGCGTTATCCGTTCCGGTTGTAACGTTTGCCTGTCGCGCACGCGCGGGTCACGGTTTGCGAGCAAATCGTAAGTTGCCGGATGATCCTTCCGAAGACTGCCGCTTATGAACGACTGACCGATGCGTGCCAGAGCGTCGCGCTGTACGTCGGCAGTAATCGGGCGTGCGGGGATCAGTTCGGTAGTAGCCCGCGCGATTTCGAGCGCAGCAGTGGTCTTGAGCTCCAAGCTGCTTGCGTCCTCATCGATCTCATCGATTGACAGAATCATTCCAGCGCGATTGCGAGTGCGCGGATTTTCAGGCTGATCGCCAGGAGCAAGCTTATGGAACTGATCGGAGAACCGATACGTGTACACGGTGCTTCGGTCGATTTTGCGCGCCGCAATATCTTCCCGGAGCGCGAGTCCGCCGATGGCCTCTTTGTCGAACTCGGCCAATTGATCGACGTTCTCGCAGCGATCGAAGTACGCCCACCAGCCCGGTTTCTCTTCGCGGCGGTGATAGGCCATGAGATTCGCGAGGAGATACCGGATGCGCCGGTCGGAGGCCATCATCTGATATTCCTGCTCGGTCTGCGGCGTCAGAACGTTCTCGAGCAGGCTTCGCTCGAGTACGGTGCGGCGGCCCTGCTCGCGTTCGTCGTTGCGGCGCTTCATGCATCCTGGACAGGATTGCGTGAATTCAACATGACAAGGATCGCTCGGGGATTTCGGTGCTCGTAGCTGCAGCTCGCGCCCAAACTTTGCGATAGCTTCCCGGCGCCGTTCCAGCAGCCATTCGCGTAGTAGATACGTCGATCGGCAGTCGTCGCGGTTATATCGCGCGATGTCGTCGAGGATTCGCTGGTCGCGCTCCAATAACCAGCGCTCGAACATCACGATCGATTCGGCGCCTTGTTTGACGTCCGTCAGGCGTTCGAGATCGTAAAAGCGCTCCACGTTCTTCAGACCGTAGCCCTCTTCTGAAATCGCCAGGGCCTGCCGCACGACCGCGAAGAGGTCGACGAGCACTTCGCCGCGCAGCAGGTCGTCGATTTCCTCCTCGCGAGTGCCATGCTGCTGTGCGAGGCGGCGCAGCGCGCTTTTTTCGTAGTTTGCGTAGTGGTAGACGTGCAACGCCGGGTACCGTTCCCGGCGTTTGCAGATGAAGTCGACGAAGTCTTCGAACGCGCGCTTCTCGTGATCGCGCGACGTACCCCAAAATGCGCGGAACGCAGGTTCATCATCGGGCATCCAGCAACCGAAGAGATACTCGAGGCTACGGCCCGGCTCGAAGAGTGGATCACCTTCCATGTCGAAGAAGACGTCGCCCTTCGCAGGCGGCGGCAGCAATGCGAAGCCGAGCGGCGCGGGCGCATCGAGCAGCTCGTAAATCGGTTGACCGCTCTCTCGCGCTCGTACCTGCAACGATGCCTGGAGGCGCAGCTTCTCGAACGTTTCGGGACTCATGCCGGCCGGGCGCCGCTCGTCTGATGCTTGCGCAAGGTCGGCAACGCGTAGGATCTCGGCTTCGCACAGTTTGGCGATCTGACCGCGCCGCATCGACGCGACGAGGCTCAAGTGATCGTCGTCCCGGCGCTGCTTTGCGCAAGCGGCATCCCACGGACAGATCGCGCAGTGCGAACGCTTCAACGGGTACTCGCGTGGCTGGTCGCTGCGCTCGGCCTCGCCGACGAAGTCCAAGAACGTGCGTTTGAGATGGCGGTAGTATGCCATGTAATCGTGAAGACGGAACGCCGTCGTTTCGCCGTTGCCGAAGACGACGTGCCCGAGCTTTGGGAGCGTACCCTGCAGGCGCTCGAGGTGCTCGCTGTAACTGCAAAGCTGCACGAGGTAATAGGACCTCGCCGTGAGCCCGAGCTTGGTGTCGATGGCTTCGTAGGCGTAGGCGCCGAGACCCGACGGCTGCTCGACGCGCCGCAAGAAGTCGGCGCGGCCGATGAACTGGCCATCGAAGAAGGTCGCCTGATAGATGATCCGCTCGCCGCGGCGCATTGCATCGAGGGTCCGTTGCTCCGCCTCTCGGTATGCCTCGATCCTGTTGTCGCAACGGCGGAACTCCACAACCTCGCCGGGATAGCGCGCCCGCATCGTTTCGAGATAGCCCTGCTCGTGTTCGTCGCCCTTGCGGCGCAGGAGTTCGGCGTGGGGGTCCACCGAGTCGGGCCGCAGGAGCTCGCCGCGCGCGACGAGCGCGTCGAGCTCGGTAAGACGCGCACACTCGAGGTAGTCGGTTAAATCGCTCGCGGCGTAGACCAACCGACCTTCAAGGCGCTGCATATCTCAAAACTCCTGCTCGGCAAAGAACATGCGCCCATTGTGCCGGCGCGTGGTGCCATATGCCTGGCAGAGTGGCGCGCGCGTCACCCGGTCGGAACGTCAATCTGGCGTTCGCGGTGTAGCAGGAGCCAGTCGCACGTCTCTGCCAGCGCTTCGCGCCCGAGTTGGAGCAGCACGCCCCGAGCGGCTTCGAGGTCGCGCTCGCGTAGCAGGAGCGCGACGCGCTTCCCGGCGACGTCGTAGAGAGCCGCCATGCGCCGATAGCGCCGCGCATGCTCTTGATGCGCTCGCTTCTGCGCGTAGCCGGTAAACAGCCCGGCGCCGGCGAGCGCGAGCGTCAAAAAGGCAACGAGCAGGCCGTGATACGCGAATTGATGTTCGGCGACGGTCACGGCCAATGCGATTGCGGCGCAACCGGTTAAGATCAAGCAGGCATTTGCGCCCCATTTTATCCGGGTAGCAAATTCTCGTTCCCTTCGTACCGCTCGCGAAAAGTACGCGCCTTCCCCGTTGATCCATTGCACGAGCACTACCGCGAGGAGCGCCTGCATACTTTCTTGGGACATGTCGCCCGTTGGCTCGGCCTGCCGGCGAAATCGCTCCGCGCGCATCGCGTTGCGGATCCAATCGAGCTCGCCTTCTTGGCGGGCGAAATAGTGGTCGTAAACCGACTCACGTATTCCGGCGAGGCGCCAATAGAACTGGACGCGCAAACCTTCGGCGAGCGCTCGGTAATCCTGAAAACGGTCCTGCATTCTTTTGCTGAGAATCGTCAAGTCAATGCCAAACGCGCCCGCCACAAGGCCTAGGAATGCAAAATATAATGCCGCATCGCCCGTCAGCACGTTGGTGTACAAACTAAACAGAACGGCAGCGACGCCGATGGCGCTAAAAATAGCGATCGTCGACACGTGGGTCCAGTTTCTGCACCGCAGGGCGAGCGCGTCGGCCTGTGCGAAGAGCGCGCGAGTGTAGCTCAACATGCCGGGGAGATTAAGCGACGCTTCCTGTTGAGCTGTCAGCAAATAGCCGGCGCTGACGGCAAGTTGCCGATCTATGGATCCCATAACGGCATCGCGGTTAAAGCGCTCGAGATTGCGGAGATTCTCCAGAAATGCGGCTTGCGCGGCGCGTACCGCCGCCGTATCGGAGTTTCCCACCTCGGGATACCGCCACTGCGCAGGTGCAGCAACGTTGCCCGTTGGTTTTGCGGACTCGCGGCGGACGGTTATGTGATGGACGGCGCCGGTTTCGTTTGCGCGAAGCGCCTCCCGTGGACCGCCCAAATAGGTCGTGGGAACGCCCTGAAGCGCGAATCTAACGATCTGTGACGTTCCGCCGAGACTTTCATCCTCGTTACCGTCCCATAGCGCAATGAGAATCTCGCTGTGGCTGACGACGAACGCGCCGGCCGCAGCGTACCGCAAATCTCGAGCTGGTCCCGGAATTCGCGCGGCTCGTGTGTGGCGGTCGTCCGCCGTCGGAACGACGCCGCAACCCGAGCTTCGTGCCATCAGCGCTCGAAATTCTTGCAGCGACTGCGGTGACGCGAAGTCTCGCTCGTAGAGCTCGCTTTGCAGCGGCAGCACGACGTAAAGCTGCGCTCCGCACTCCAAGGCCGTGCGTGCTACGAGGCGGTCCGCCCCTTCGGCAAGCGAAGAGAGCAGTACGATCGGCGTGTGAGGATAGCTCCTTTTTAGCGAGCGGAACAGGTCACGCACGCGTTGCACGGCGTTACGAACTTCATCGGCGGCCAAATCGCGGTGGCCGGTTACACCGACGACGAGCGGCAGCAATCCCCTCGGCACGCTCTGCTCGATGTGCATCACGTCTGAGAGCATGATAGCAGGCCCGCGCACCGAGAGGGAAGCTCCCCGCTAAGGTGCAAGCCTTTCGCACGAGGGCGCTCCGGCGTAGCGCAAAGGTGCTGAATTTGCAGGGCAAAGCCGTGCCGCAATGGGTCGTAAGCATCGGACTGCTGGTCGGAGCTTACGCAGTCGTCATGACTGCGGCGGCATTGTGGATGCCTCACGAATGGGATTGGCAGGTTCTTAAATGGCTCGGTTCGCGCGTCGCGCCGAGTTTTTCGCCTGAAATCAGCATCGTCGACGTCGATTGGAATCCTTCGGACATTGCGAGCGATCGCCGCCGGATAGCGGACTTCCTCGACGGTCTCGTCAAGAGCAATCAACGGCCAAGCGCCGTGATTCTCGACGTCGAGTTCGATCCATGCCAATCAAACCCGTGCGGAGCCCCGGTCGCCTCCGCCGACGCAGCCTTGGTTAAAAGCATACGATCGGCGACGCGCTATTTCCCGGTCTACGCTACGGAGGAGCCTAAGCTCGGGCGAGACGACGTTATCGTCGGGCCGCTGGATCCGCACGACTCTCGCATTTATGGCGTCGTGAGCGGTGCGGCACAGACGCACTTCACGAGCATTCCAAATGCGGCCGGCCTCTTCTATCGCATCTGCTACGCAAACGTGCCGTTCGACAACGCATCGGGAGAGGTCGTCGGGACCGAGAACGTGTGGGCTATGGTGGCTCGGGTTCTGATGGCGCCTCGCTTCTTCGCTTCAGCGCCCCTCTGCGACCCGACTCATATCCCGGTTCGCCTCGGACCCAAGAATGCGTCGGGCGGCCCGATCGTCTATAAATTCAGCGAAGCTCGCAGTTTTAGAGCTTACTCGCAGTTCGATGATAAGATGTACGTCGTCGTCGGAACGATCGAAGACGACCGTCCGCCGTTCACCGATCGCAGCGGGCCGGAATTACTCGGCTGGGCGCTCAGCAACGCCTTGGACCAGGGTGCATTGATCGGCAGACAGCCATACTATGACGTGCAACCTCAAAACGCCGCGCTGCTGGTAACCGTGCCGGTTTTTTCAGGACTGACCGTCCTTGCATACGCGGCAATCTTTCTTGCGCTCAAGCGGGTGCGGCTACGCGGTGTACGGCATCTCGTTCCCTGGGCCTCGTCGGCGTGTGCAACGCTCGTAGGTCTCGTGGTGGTCGTCGCGTTCGAGCTTTTCTTGCTCGTAGCGCACCACATTTCACCTCAGGTTTCGCTGATTCTCTTCGGCGTGGTTCTGTCAGCCGGCTTGAGCGGATTACGCGGTTCACAGATGCTCGTCGAAGAAGCGAACGCGATCGATGCTACGCCGGCGGAGGTGTACGACTACGACGTTTTCATCAGCTACGCGCGCCGGGATCGGGCCTGGGTCTTCGACCGCCTGTTTACGCCACTTCGCGAGGCCGTGCTCGAGGACGGGCGAAAGTTGACCGTCTTCTTCGATACTGCCTCGATTCGTTCGGGCACCGCATGGCAGACCAAACTCGCCTTGGCCATCGATGCCAGCCGCTTCATCGTACCGGTCTATTCCGAGGCGTACTTCAAACAACCGTATTGCCGATTCGAAATCATGCGCGCGCATCGCAAGTGGATTCATGCCGGCCCACAGTCGCGTTGCGTCCTGCCGATCGTCCTCGGCCATCCCAACATTCCGGCCGAAATCGACGATATTCAAGCCCCGAGCATTGAAGACTATCCAGACCTGGTCGCGCAGCACATCCGTGAGATCGTCGATCGCCTATCGACCCGCTCGCCGCAACAGGCAGGTGCACCGTGAACGCTCGGCCTGTGCGCGCGCTTGCCGGCGCAATCTACGCCTGCTTGATGCTGGTGTCCTCACCGTCGGCGGCGCAGCCCGTTCGTGCCCACAGCGTCGCGCGGCTATTGCTCGATGGACGACAGGTGATATCGGCGGCCGGAGTGACCGTAACCCGAGGCAGCAGGACGGAACATACCCTTCACCGTGGCGAGGCGATTGCCGACGGCACTCGGATCGACGTTCCGGCGCACCTGGTCGTTGTCATCGCGAGCACGGGCGGAAAAAGCATGATGTCGCTCGAGCCCGGCTCGAGCGTGACGTTCGTAAGCACCGGCTCCGGCGAGCTCGTTTCAAGCAATGGGGGCAGGTCAGTCTTCAGCGTCGTCCCGCACACGCTCGACTTCTTCCGCGTGCAGTCCGGTGAGTCGCTCACCGCCTCGGTGCACGGCACGGTATTTTCGGTCGATACGTCGACGCCAACGGTAACGTACAGTTGCCGAGAAGGCGAGGTGAATATCACGAAAACCGGCTACGTGCTCATCGGGCAGCGGCGTTTGCAGACAGCGCTCATCGACGTGATTTCAGCCGCAGCAACGTCAAAGATAACGTACCATCCCAGGCCGAATTGGACGCTCGCGGAGTTTGCGAATTTTGCGCAGGCCGAGGCATTCTACCGGGCGCAGCTCAAGGGAGCGCTCCACGCCGGCGACGCTGGTGCGGTGAATGCGGCGCGAATCAACCTAGGAAACGTCTTGCGCCTTGAGGGACGCTACTCCGACGCGCTCGAGACTTACGGTCAGGCCCTCGAGAGCTACCGGCGAAGCGGGGACCGGGACGGCGAAGCGCGGGCCGTAGAAGGCTTCGGCATAACGCTCACCTTCGCGGGTCGCCGCAACGCAGCCGGTTCGTTTTTAGAGGCTCGCCGTCTTTTCCGGAGTGTCGGCGACGTTGACGGCGAAGCCGGCGTACTCAAGGACCTTGGAAACCTCTCCACCGCCGAAGCGCGGTACCGCGACGCGTTGCGATACCACGAGGAGTCGGCAGCGCTCTACCGAGAGGTGAATGATCGAGCGGGCGAAGCGCGCGAGCTGCACAACGTCGGCATCGTAGAGCGTTCGTCCGCCTACTATACCGATGCGTTTCGGTCGTTCAGGGAAGCCCTTGCAATTTACAAGGCATTGGACGATCGCGACGCCGAGGCCACACTAATGGACAGCATCGGTCTCACGCAGTACGATCAAGGCAGCTACGACGCTGCCATCAATTCTTTCGAAAGCGCTGCAGCCATAGCTGGCCGTCTCGGCGACCGATCGTTGCTCGCGTTCGTGATGGCGGACATCGGTTTGACCGCCGAGCGTCAAGGCCGCTATGCCGAGGCTCTAGCGTACTCCCAGCGTGCGATGGCGATCTTCCAAGAGCTCGGAGCGGACAATTACAAAGCCGGTTCCCTGGAGACGATTGGTATCGTGCAAGAGCGCGAGGGCCGCTATGCCGATGCTCTCGCCTCGCTAGAACGCGCGCAGTCGTTATTCGAAAAGCTTGGATCACCGCAGGACGGGATGGAGGTGCTCCTCAACATCGCCGTGGTTGAAACGGATCTGGAACACTACACGCAAGCGTTGCAGTCGCTACGCAAAGTGCGTTCCGGTTTCGCGGCGCTGGGCGACCGAGTGGGTGAGGCGCAAGCCGAGAACGGCATCGGTGTCGTCGATATGCACCACGGCCAATACGACGAAGCGTTGAAGCTCGACGATCAGGCACTTGCGGTCTTTCGCAGCGTCGGCGACCGCTACGACGAGGCTGGGGCGCTCATCAGTGTCGGCGACGTTTTTAGACGTCAAGCGCGCTTCGCGCAAGCACTGCGCTCATACCAGGAGGCATTGAAAATCTACCATCAAATCGGCGCTAAGGTCGATGAGAAAGCGGCGCTTGGCCGCGTCGCCAGCGCGCAGTCGCTCTCAGAGCACTCGGTTACGCCACCCTAGAACTGAGGAATGCCGACACGCTCCCAAGCGCGAGAGAACTCCGCAAGCGATGAAAAGCGGTCCACGGGCTTCTTCTGGAGGGCCTTTCGAAGCGTCCGCTCTGCCTCGGGCCACGCGGCGAGGCCTCGCGTGGCGAACGGCACCATTTCGTCCTCGGCGATCTGTCGAAGCATTTCATTCTTTTCGACGATAAAATCGAGATAGTATCGTCCCGTCAGCAGAAAATAAATCAGCGCGCCTATCGAGTACTGTTCGCCCAGTGCTGTTGGCAGTGGCGGGTATGAGCCTGCCCGGACCGCTTGCGCGAGTTCAGGCTCGAAAAAGAAACTAACGCCGGCTCGTGAAGCGGCCGCTATTTTGTCGCGTCCGACGATTCGGGCTGCTCCAAAATCTAGAATCTTTACCGATTGCTGGGGGTCGACGAGCACATTGCGAGCATGGACGTCGCCGTGAATGACGCCGCAATCGTGAAGAGCGGCGTAGGTCTGAAGAATCGCGCTCGTCACGATCAGCATGGCCTGCTTCGAAGCGGCGTCGTTGCGCGCGCGGAACTCACTGCAAACTTTCCCGGCATCGGTCCCGGTAAGCCATTCCGTCATCAAATATGGCCGCGAATCCCAGAATCCCGCCGAGAGCAGTCGCGACCCGACCGCAGAATCGAGGCGCGATAAAACGTGAGCCTCGTGCTCTACCGCACGGGTCGCCGTCGGATGACCGGGCCGGCCGATCTTGAGCGCGGCGATTTCGCTGGGATTGCGCCGAACCTGCCAGACCTCTGTATCTTCCATCGTTTGCACGAGTTGAAGAACGGTCCAGCCGGCTATTTCGACCCTGCGCGAGAGCGAAGGCGGAATCGCGGAGACGTTTTTTGCATCGAGCGGCACCAGGTAGCCCGCCTGGATTAAAGACTGCAGCACCGGGACTGCCTCGTTCAGCTCTGCCTCGGCATCGAGGCCCGCCTCTTTACTGAATCGCGCCACCGCTTGAGCAATCGTTTTGGGGGTGCGAAACTGAG
>DATDIA010000117.1:0-4052 GCA_036521295.1 Candidatus Cybelea sp.
AAGAGAGTTCTCATACGAGCGGCTCATGCGCGTGCTGACAGCCCTTGGCCAGGACGTCGAGATCACGATTCGGCAGACGCGTGCGCACCGCAAGCGCGGACGCGTTCTCGTTCATGGATGATTTTGTTTGGTAGCGCCAACGGGAATCGAATCTGATGGGAGCGATGACAAGGGGTGACATGAGATCCCACTGATTCATCACTACGAGGAAATCTATTGGTTTCCGTGCCACTCCGTACCACCGACTACCACAGAGGTAAGTCAAACGTAAGTCAAGCATCAGTTCCAAATTCAGGCACGAGCTCTTGAGGTCGGACGCGACCGCTCGTGTTATATTTAAACTATGCAGAGATGGTCTTTCAAATGTTAAGTCCGAAAGCTCGCGATTTGCTCCGCTGCACGGCGCATACGCGTTTCGCCCTTCGGTGCCGCGCGTATAAGGTCGCGGAGTTAGAAATCTGCATCTCTCACTCCGGCAGGCGATCTCGCGGCCCTGGATCGAAGCGTCTACCTCTCCGGCTTGGGCGACATGCTTGCCGATACTTAGCCTACAACTGGCCACACCGGCGTGGATCCGGCGTTTGCCGCTGGCCCGACCCGCCACTAACTCCTTGTGCGACACCATCCGGCACGCGGCGAGCACCCGAGCTCAAAGCCTTGCAACAAGAGCAGTTTGCGAATCTGCGGCGGCTGTCAAAACTGCCAGAAGCATTCCCAAATGTTCCAGTCCCGATCCAACCATCGGTCGTTTGTGTCTCCAAAGCGAACTGGGCTCCCCGCCGCCTTTAGAATGCCAGCTTTAGCGGACACGCTGCAGCGCATTATGCTCGAAACGTTCGTGAACCGACAGTGCTGCCGACTCGCGCGTATACGTAGGCTGCCAAGCGACCATGGGTAAGCATAAGTGCATTCGTAATCTTAAGAGCGACCCGTTCGCGCGCAAGATCTTCTTGCGCGCCCTCATAGTCGGCAAACCGCTCAGTGAAGCGCTGCGTTGGCGCGGCTCAACAAACGACAGGTGAGCGTTTGATCGCCTTTTATGGCCTCGGTCCCGGGAAGCCAGCGCGATGCTTCGAGCGGCGTTCACGCTCCAAGCGGCGATCACCGATCGGACGATGCAAGAGGAGCGAACCGATACAGCGGTGGCAGCGTTGAGCAGTACCTGCAAATGGTACAATCCGGCGAATTGTGGCGGCTCTCCAAGCTCGAGTTGATCGAGATAGTACGCAAGAACGGAATGACCGTCGAGGCGGATCATCACGCGGCTCTTCTCGCCAAAGCAAAGCCCGCGAGCCGCGAGGTCGCATAAGGCCAAGCGCGACTTCTGTACTCCGCACGCTGGTCGAGCTTTCGAAGCCTCGTAGCACACCGCTGAATCAGGAACGCGTTCTGATCCAGCTTGAGCGATATTGCGCTGTGCGGCGGCTTTTTAACTATCGCGATAATGGTACTTTCTCCTGATGCCGCGCCCGTTACGCCGTCGCGCGGCCCACGCATCTGCCGTGCGCTTGTAAAATATACCACTGCCAGACTGAGGACGAACGTGATAATGAAGTACTATAGCGCGTGAACGACCTGCGGGTCGAACTCGGGGCTCGTCCCGATTAACGTACACAAACTGATGTTCTTCATCAAAGTGGCGATCGAAAGCGTGCGGCGATACTGCCGGTCGGGACCGCCGAACAGCCAGCCCATCAGCAGCGAGAACAGGCCGATGGCCACGATGTTGAGCAGATGGCCAAAGCTGTAAATCGAGGAGATAGAGCTTACGAGCCGCGCGAAGATTACCACGAGAAGGATGAGCGCCGCACCGAGAAAAGCGAATCCACGATGCATATTCGCCGGGATCGAATGCGGCGTCAATTCCCCTGATCTTGCTTACCGTATTCTTGGCAAACCAAACGAACGGCTCTCCGTCGAATAATAGTTAGAACAGAAGGTCGCTTTGCGTCAAGCCTACGTTCGTCCTTAGATTATCGAATCGAATCGGCGAGGACGATCTGCGATCTGGAATACATGGGCTGCCGGATCGGCCATGCGTCTCCTTAGAGATAGAGGATTTGCTCGGAGACCCCAGCGGTCAGTCAGGTCGGGTCGGTCCGGTCGAGGGGTTCACGGGTGGCGGGGCCGCGATTGATCGGCGCCACGCGCTCGGGCCGGAAGCCGACGCCGAAGATTCTCGCCAGCAGCATCGGGACGATTGGGATCGCGGCGAGCACGCGAACGACCCAGTGCGCGTCTGTGAACGCTTTTTCCGCCGAAAGCACCCGGTCGAAGATGCGCCGCTGGAGCATGACTTGTGTGACTTGCGTCAGCCGCGTTGGAAGCTCGCGCCGCGCTTGTACGCCCGCCAGGTCGCTGGCGGAAACGGCGCGACGGCGTAGCGGGATCGCCAAGCGGTTGGCCGCGGCGACCGCATCCTGGATCGCAAGATTGAGGCCGACGCCACCGACCGGCGACATCGCATGGGCCGCATCGCCGATGCATAGGAGCCCCGGGCGGTGCCAGTTGCGGAGGCGGTCGACCTTGACCGCGAGTAGTTTGACGTCGTCCCAGCTCCGGAGCTCGCCAACGCGGTCGGCGAGGACCGGCATCGACGCGGCCAGCCGTGCGCGCAGCGCCTCCAGCCCGGCCGCGCGAACCGCATCGTAGCTATCTTTGCGGATGAGGTATCCGCATTGGTAATAGGTGCCGCAGTTGATCGCGACCAGGATGCATCCGGCGGCAACGTATGCGAGCAGGACGGTCGGATCGTTCGAAGCGCGCGAGATGCGCATCCAAAGGACGTCGATCGGAGCGCCGAGCTCAACCGAAGGCAGCCCTGAGCATCTGCGCAGCACCGAATGCCGGCCGTCGGCGGCGACGACCAGCTCTGCGTCGATTGCCAACATACCGTGCGGCGTCTTCGCCCGAATGCCGGTAATGCGTGTTTCCGACAGAACCAAGTCGGTCGCTTCGGCATTCATTTCGAGCCGAAACCCCGGAAGCCGGCGAGCGCGTTCCGCGAGAAAGTTCAGGAAATCCCACTGCGGCATGATTGCGATGAACTTGCACCGGCCTGGGACGTGGCGGAAGTCGGCGGCGCGCACGAGTCGCGGTCCGACCATGCCGTGGAACTGGCGCAACTTCGCGTGCGGGATCCTCAAGAAGTCGTCGAGGAGCCCGAGTTCATCGAGCACCTGCAACGTTGACGGATGCACCGTGTCGCCACGAAAGTCGCGGTGAAAATCGGCGTGTTTCTCGACGACGACGACCTCGACGCCCACGCGGGCCAAAAGATATCCGAGCATGAGCCCGGCGGGGCCGCCGCCGGCGATGCAGCAATCCGTCTTGATTCGTTGCTCGCCGGCTCGCAGCGTCAACGTAACCGTGTCCTCGTGCTCAGAACTCATGCTACGGCGCGTACTCCGCGTCGGAGCGTTGCGCAAATCGCTGAGGAAAGCCTGAAGCACGTTCGATTTCATCCTTCCTTCACAAAGTCGTGTTACGTCACTCGGTGTTAGCATCTCGCGAACCCCCGCCGGGCCGCGCCCGCTCCGAATTGCGACACTGGCTTTGTGCGTGACGATGGCGGCGGCCTTGCCGGCCGTCGGCCGCGTTCGCCGGGTCGACGTTCAGCAATCGAAGATGACGGTCCACGTGTCCAAGCACGGGATATTCGGATTTCTCGGCGAGGATCACGATATCGACGCGCCGATTTCGAGCGGCTCCTACGACGGCGACAGCCAAACGGTGGACATCACGGTCGACGCCGCCAAGTTGCGTGTACTCGATCCGAAGCTGTCGCCCCAGAAGCGCAACGATGTTCAGACCAACATGGTCGGTCCGGAAGTCCTCGACGTCATGCGCTATCCGACGATCCGGTTCACCTCGAAGCGGGCTGAGGTCGCGAGTGCGAGTCGCTCCACGATCCAGGGCGAGTTGATGCTCCACGGGCAGACGCATCCGGTCGCGCTACAAGTGGCCAAGATCGACGAAAACCACTTCGCGGGCTCGGCCACGATCCGCCAGACGACATTCGGGATTACGCCGATTCGTGCCGCCGGCGGCAC
>DATDIA010000118.1:0-8878 GCA_036521295.1 Candidatus Cybelea sp.
GGCGACGGGCGCAAGCGCAACTTCCGGCACCGGCGCCGCTTCCAATCCGAGCGACGCGAAGATCGTCTCGTAAAATCCGTCCCGGCCTTGCAACAGCTCGTCGACGCGACGCAAATATTCGCCGGACTGTGCGCCTTGAATCACGCGGTGATCGTAGGTGCTCGTCATCTGCATCACTCTGGAAACGCCGAGCAGACGGAGCGACTGCTCGTTCGCCGCTGCGAATCCCGCCGGATACCCGATCGCGCCGATTGCGATGATCGCACCCTGCCCCGCCATTAAGCGCGGCACCGATGCGATCGTGCCGATGCCGCCGGGGTTAGTCAGCGTAAACGAGGCCCCTTGCAAATCGTCGGCGCCGAGCTTGTTTTCACGCGCTGCTTCGACGAACTCTTCGTACTTCGCGCGAAATGCCGAAAAATCGAGCTCGTCGGCGTTGCGGATCACCGGAACCACCAACGAACGCGTTCCATCTTTGCGCTCGGTGTCGACGGCAAGACCGAGATGGATTCCGGACTCAAGCCGCGCCGGCGCGCCGGATTCGTCTCGCCGAAAGGAATAGGTGATGCCGGGAAGGTCGTGCGCCGCGCGCACCAGAGCGTAGGCGATCACGTGCGTGAACGAGATGCGCTCGCTACGCCCAGCCGCCTTGACGCCGCCGTTGAGCTCCTTGCGACGAGCATCGAGCACGTCGACGGGCACGCTGCGAAAACTCGTCGCCGTGGGGATCGACAGGCTCTGCTCCATGTAGCCGCTCAGCGCGGCCGCCGGTCCTTTCAGCCGCGTCAATTTTGCGTTGGCGGGAATCGGTGCGGCATCGGCCGGCGATAACAAGGGACGACGCACGGTCTGCGACTGCGTCAGAACATCGGAGCGCAGGATAAGGCCGTTGGGTCCCGAGCCGCGGACGAGCTTGAGATCGACGCCGAGCTGCCGCGCAATCCGGCGCGCCGGCGCGTCCGCGAGCCCGTCGCCGCGTGAAGGCGGCGCGATTTGCGGCGGTGGCTGCGCCGCCTCAATTCCGTTTGGCGGTGTTGCGGAAGCAGCCGTTGCGCGATCGGTTTTCGAGGCATCGATTTCGGCCAAAAGCGAGCCGACGGTGACCGTCTCGCCCTCGCGAGGCAGTATCCGCGTCACCACGCCCGATGCAGTCGCGGGGACCTCCACGTCGACTTTGTCGGTCGTTACCTCAACGAGCGGATCGCCTTCCGCGACGAAGTCGCCGACGCGTTTTCGCCATTCGACGATCGAGCCTTCGGTGACCGATTCTCCCATCTCGGGGAGCGTCACGCTGACGAGCGTCTGTTCCAAACACGTTCATCTTATCTTTTCGCAGGCCGGGGGCCTACGCGCGGCGTTCCCGCCTTATGGCGCCGGCCGCGGCCGGCTAGAAATACTTGGCCGGAAGTGGTTGCGTCTGCACTACCGCATTCTTCCGAAAGTGCGGACGCGCGTGGTGCAACACGAATGCGGCGACGTCGTAGGCTTGAGCGAGCGAAAGCGAGCCCGGCACGTCCTGGGGCATGTTGTAGCGCACGAAGCCGGTCATACGGTCGATGTGTGCCATACCGGCACCGTTGTTGAATGAGCGCGGTCCCCAAAGCGGCGGGAACGTCCCGGAAATGCCTTGCCCGTCGCTCTGGTGACAGGCCGCGCATTTTTGCGCGTAGAGTGAGGCACCCCGCGCCGCGTTGGGCGAAGCGCTGGGCAGCGGTTCGATGTAACGGTCGGATGCAAGTTGCGTCGCGCCAATTGTGTTGCCGCGCGAGAGCCACGCGATGTAGGCAACGATTGCGATCATCGCTTTGCTGCTGTAGCCGGGAGCTCGGCCGTTCATGCTATAGAGAAAACATTCGGCGATTCGGTCTTGCAGAGCGATGACGCGGTGCGCGCGCCTGTTCCACTGCGGAAAACGTCCGTAGACACCGACGAAGCTTCCCCCTCGCGGTTGCGTCCCGGCACTGATGTGGCAGGCGGCGCACTCGAGATCGGCGCGCACGTACGGCTTCATAAAACGGTGCGTCTGCACGATAATGTCGTGTCCGTACGCGATCGATTCGCCGAGCGGTCCCGCCGGAAGCGTCCGCGGATCGTAGAGGCCGGCGTTGCGCGAGGCCCCCCAGGAGCAGCCGCTCAGCGCGAGCGCCAATACGATTGCGAAAAACTTCCGGTTCACAGCGTCAGGTACGTGTAGTGGTATGTCGCCTGCAGCACCGCGATGGTCGCAACCATCGACGGAACGACGACAGCGCCCGGAATCAAATGGGTCAGGATATCGTCGGCAACGTCGGTTGCCGTTACGCCGGCCGGCGCGAAACCTCTTGTAACGATGGCCCGGGCTTGCTCTTCCACCGCCGTATGACAGGTCAAGACGATCAGGCCTCGACGCTGCAGCGTTGCGATCGAGGCGTCTTGGTATGTACCGGACTCGTCGTCGGGGTCGGCATCGGCGTCGAAGGGTGCATGCGGCGCGAGATAGATGTTTGTTACCATGGGTTCGTGTGTGCCGGTCAGCTTGAAGAATTCGCCGATGCGATATTTTTTCCAGATGTAATCGCCGTAGCCGTAAACCGCCGAAGGTCCGTGCCCGGCAAGTGCTATCACGATGCGATCGGCGGGATAATCGAAACCAAACTGCAACCCGTTGAAAGAATTCTTGATGCTATTGAGCACGCTCGGTTCAAACGTCACCGCCTCATAGAGCTGGCGAATCTGTGCCGGCCGCCCCAGCGTCGTCGCGAATGCTTGTTCGTCAAAGTCGGCGCGGCGTTCGACTCGATGAGTGCCGCCCGGGATGTTCTGCGCTTGGGCCACGCTCGACGCCGCCGCTGCGGCTGCGGAGCTCGCGAGGAAGACTTTCCGATTCAAAATGACCAAGGTCTCCTTTTACTCAACGCTGGTCGGGTAATTCCTCGTAGGAGATGCCCGCCTCCCGTCGGGAGGGGCAAACAAATGTTCGAGGATTCCGTGCTCACGCCGCGCAAAGGAGTAGGCCAACGATGATGGGGGCGGAGATCGACCCGAGTCAGGCTACCTCCGAACGGTTGAACCGTCGCGTTTTCGTCGGCCTCTCCGCCGCGGCGACGCTCGCGGCGTCGGCCGCCGCCGGCGCGCAGGAACCGCTCGGCCAATCGCATCCGCCGCTGGTGGCGGAGAACGATCCGTCGATTTCGGTCGAGCACGTTGAGCTAAAGCACGCCGACGCGGTGGTCCCGGCGTATGCGGCTTGGCCTATTTCGGCCAGCCCAAGCACCCCTTCGGTCGTCGTGGTGATGCACGTCTGGGGTGTCGATACGTCGATTCGGGACGTCGTGCGGCGTTTGGCCAAGGCGGGCTTTGCCGCAATCGCTCCCAATCTCTACGCGCGCTTCGATGCTCCCAGTGGCGACGGAGCCACCGATGTTACCGTTTTTCGCCCGTATGCGAAGCGGCTCGACCGAAAGGAGTACTCAGGCGACATTCGCGCCGCTGCGCTCTGGCTCTCGGCGAAGTTCTCCGGTACGAAGATCGGAATCACCGGTTTCTGCATGGGGGGTCGCGTAGCGCTGATCGCGTCGATCGACAACGGTGATCTCTTCTCAGTCGTCGCCCCGTTCTACGGTCCGCTCGCCGACGTCGACCCCAAGGCAGTTCACGTGCCGGTCTGCGGTAGTTACGGCGGGCGCGATTCGAGCATTCCGGTGGAGAGCGTACGCGCATTTGCCGCCGCACTGATCGTACCGAACGACATCCGAATCTACGACGAGGCGGGGCATGCCTTTTTCGACGACCAGCGCCCTTCGTACGTGGCCTCGGCCGCGGCCGACGCTTGGAAGCGCACCATCGCATGTTTTGAGAAATATCTCGGCGGAGTCAAGCGATGATGGTCGCCGAGGCGCTCGCGCTCTTTATATTCGGCGGCGCCGTTGGAGCCGCGATCGCGTGGCTAGTGAACCGCTCTGAGAATGCCGCGTTGCGCACAAACCTCGCGCATGCCGAGCGTGCCCAGGAGAAAGCGATTGAGTCGCTCCTCGAGCGCGCAAAGAACGAGCTGCGCGACTCGACGGCGAAGCGGGCCGGCGAGCGCGTCGGCGAGCTCCTCTCGCCGGTGGCGCAGAAGCTCGGCGACTTCGACCGCCTCCTCGGCGAGCTCTTAGGCCGCACGAACCAACTCGAAAACGCGACCGCCAATCTCTCGACGCAGACCTCGACGCTGGTCACCGCGCTGCGCAATCCGGCATCGCGCGGCAAATGGGGAGAGATGCAGCTACGCAACGTCGTCGATAAGGCCGGCATGCTGGCGCACTGCGATTTCTCCGAGCAGCAGACCATCGCGCTCGACGAGGCGCGGGTCCGCCCGGACATGACGATCAATCTACCGGGAGAGCGCTGCGTCTTCGTCGACGCCAAGGCGCCAATCGATGCGATGCAAGCGGCGCTCGAGGCCGTCGACGACGAGAAACGCCGGCTGCTCGTCAAGCAGCACGCTCGCGCGTTACGCGACCACGTGGATTCGCTCTCCCGGCGAGGTTATCATACGGCCAAAGGTTCGGCGGATTACGTCGTCATGTTCGTCGCAGGCGAGGCGTTTATGAGCTCCGCGTGCAGCGAAGACCCTGCGTTAATCGAATACGCGCTCGAGAAAGGCGTTCTCGTTACGGGACCGCTTACGCTCATTACGCTGCTAAGGACGTTTGCGATGGGATGGCAGGCGCTGCGCCAGGAAGAGAACGCGAAGCGTATTGCGACAATCGGGCGCGTGCTTTACGAACGTGCCTTAAAATTCTCCGAGCATCTGGGCGAGGTGCGCAAACACCTCGAACGTTCCGTCAACGCCTTTAACGGAGCGATAAGCTCGTATGAAACGAAGCTGCTGCCGCAGGGGCGCAAGCTGAAGGACGAAGCCGCTCTTGGCGGCGACGAGCTCGCCGAGATCCCACCGATCGACGTCGTTCCCCGCGAGATCACCGCGCTCGACGCCGAGCAATCGACGCAGTTACGGCGACGCGCCTGACGCGTGGTCGGCCTTCCAAGTGCGAAGCGCCGTCAGCGTGTTTTGCACGTGCAGCGACGGATCGAGGCTCGTATACGCGTAAATGATCGTTCCGTCGGGGGCAACGACGTACGACGTCCGGTTCGCGTACTGCGGGTGCTGTGCGAGCACGGCGTCGTAAGCCTTTTCCACCGCCTGATTCGCATCCGCCGCGACGGCGAACTTGCTGCGGCATTCGCTCACCGAGAACTTCTGCAGTTTGTCGAGCGGATCGTGTGAAACGCCGATAACCGTCGCGCCGAGCGCCTTGTATTGTTCGATCGCGTCGGCAAAGTCGTGCGCTTCGATCGTGCACCCCGGCGTGAACGCCGCTGGATAAAAATAGAGTACGACCGGACCTTTCTTCAGCGCCTCCGCCAGGCTAAAAGTAAAGACGTTGCCTCCCTGCGTGGCCTGCAGCGTGAAATCGGGCGCCTTCGTTCCAATCGAAAGTTCTGCCGATGCGCAAACGGGGAGCGTCATCGCCACGATTGCTAACGAGAGCAGCAGATTGCGAATCATCATCAAACCCATCCTCTCTAAGAGAGGGTTTTTCTAAGCTCGCGGAACCCCTCGCGCCATGAGGCGCACAGCGGAAGTGTATTGGGTGCGTAGCATGCAGCGGTTCGCCGCAACAGCCGGCGGCCGGGCCACGTCAGGCCAATCGTCCCGACAACCCGCTCACGATTTGATTTACGTGCACGGGATGCCCGAACGAGATCGATGCAATCAATCTAGCAAGCGTTCACCGCTAGTCCTTCGAAAAGGCGGTGGTTTTGCGCTCATTGGCGATAGCTGCGCGTACGCGCTCGCCCACGACGCAGGATTAATGGAGCTTAACGTTGGCGTGGATGTTTCATTTATTGGATTGCCGCTAAGGGGCAAACGCGGTATGCTCGTATCCCCATCGAAGCCGCGACGGTTTCGATGTTTCATCTTTTTGATCACGCCAGCCATCCTGAGAAAGGCCTCGAAATTAATGCCTGAAAAGAAACCCAATATCCTTATTCTCTGGGGCGACGACATCGGTATCTGGAACATTAGTAAATTCAGCCACGGCATGATGGGGTACCGGACTCCCAACATCGACCGCGTGGCGAATGAAGGCGCCCTCTTTACCGACTACTACTCGCAGCAGAGCTGCACCGCCGGCCGGGCCTGCTTCATCACCGGCCAGAATCCGATCCGGACCGGACTCACCAAGGTCGGCATGCCCGGCGCCACCGTCGGTCTTCAGCCCGAGGATCCGACGATCGCCGAGTTGTTGAAGCCGCAGGGCTACGCCACTGGCCAGTTTGGCAAGAACCATCTGGGCGACCGCAACGAGTTCTTACCGACGGTGCACGGTTTCGATGAGTTCTTCGGCAACCTTTATCACCTCAATGCCGAGGAAGAACCCGAACTGCCCGACTATCCCAAAGATCCCAAGTTCAAAGAAATGTTCGGGCCGCGAGGCGTACTGCATTGCCTGGCGACCGACACCGATGATTCGACGGTCGATCCACGGTGGGGGCGCGTCGGAAAGCAAACGATCGAAGACACCGGTCCGCTCACCAAGAAGCGCATGGAGACGGTCGACGAGGAGATCACCAGCCGCGCCCTCGCGTGGATGGAGGCACAAGCCAAGGCCGACAAGCCGTTCTTCCTTTGGTACAACTCCACGGCCATGCACTTCCGGACGCATGTTGCCGAAAAGAACATAGGCAAGAGCGGCCAGGACCCATATAGCGATCGGATGGTCGTGCATGACGAGCAGATTGGGATGATGCTCGACAGGCTAGACGAGCTGGGGATCGCCGACAACACCATCGTCATGTACTCAACCGATAACGGCCCGGAGAACGACACCTGGCCCGACGGTGCCAACACACCGTTTCGAGGGCAAAAGGATTCCAATTGGGAAGGCGGCTGGCGCGTGCCATGCTTCATTCGCTGGCCCGGCACGATCAAACCCGGGTCGGTCTACAACGGCATCGTTTCGCACATCGACATGTTCCCGACGTTGCTCGCCGCTGCCGGGAATCCGGACGTCACCAAACAACTACTCGACGGGTGCACAGTTGGCGGGAAGAAGTTCAACGTCCATCTTGACGGCTACAATCAGATCCCGTACTTCTCCGGGCAGACAACGGAAAGCCCGAGAAACGCGATCATTTACTTTAGCGACGACGGCGACGTTATCGCGGTGCGCGTGGGCGACTACAAATTCAATTTATCGCTCCAGCGTGCGAATCAGATGGAACAGTGGGCCGAGCCGTTCGTTAAACTCCGCCTACCCCATATCACGAGCTTGCGGCGGGATCCGTTCGAACGCGCCGACTTCAACTCGAACACCTATTGGGATTGGATGGTCAATCACGCGCCCCAACTGTACCTGATGCAGGCGGTGGTGGCGTCGGAAATCGACAACTTCGTCAAGTTCCCGCCGCGGCAGAAGCCGGCATCGTTCAATCTTGACTCCGTGATGGAGCAACTAAAAACGCCGCACGGCTAAGCGCGCTGTCTCAAGGCGGTTTGGAGAGCCTTTCGGTACCGGGTTGAATAAGCTCGCTATGGAAGGCTCTTCGACCGTCGCCGCACGGGTGCGCGAGTTCTACGAAGATCATCCCTACCCACCACCCATTGACGACCTTGAGTCCTACCGCCGCGCATGGGACGACCGGCGCCGGCGCGCCGAATCGCATCTCTTCTGGCCGGACGAGCCTTACCGCGACGACCGCAGCATACTGATCGCCGGCTGCGGCACGATGCAGGCCGCTCACTACGCGCTGCGTTGGCCGCGCGCCCGCGTAATCGGAATCGACGTCAGCGCAAAGAGCATCGCATTCACACAAGAGCTGAAGCGTAAGTACGCGCTCGACAACCTCGAAGTGCGCCAACTCGCAGTCGAGCGCGCCGCCGAACTCGGACAAAGCTTCGAGCATGTTGTCTGCACCGGCGTGCTCCATCACCTCGCCGATCCCGATGCGGGTCTGCAGGCGCTGTGCGAGATGCTCGAGCCAACCGGCGCTTTACATATGATGGTATACGCGCCGTACGGGCGCGCTGGCATCTACATGCTTCAGGATTACTGCCGCCGTCTCGCCGTCGGCACAGCTGATTCCGAGATCAGCGATCTTGTCGCAACTCTCAAAGCGCTTCCACCTGACCATCCGCTCGCGCCGCTTCTACGCAACTCACCCGACTTCGCGAACAAAGCCGGGTTGGCCGACGCGCTGCTTCATCCTCGAGACCGATCCTATTCGGTGCCGCAGCTCATGGATTTCCTCGATCGCAGCGGCTTGGCGTTTGGGCGCTGGATACGCCAGGCACCGTACCTGCCGTGGTGTGGCGCGCTTGCAACCACGCCTCATCACCACAAGCTCATTGAGCTAACCCCTGAGGCGCAATGTGCCGCCATCGAATTATTCCGCGGAACGATGGTGCGTCACAGCGTCGTGGCGTATCGGAAGGAACGACCGGCGCGGGCTCCGGTACTCGATTTCAGTGGTGAGGCTTGGCTGAACTACATACCCATTCGGCTACCCGACACCCTCGCGGTCCGGGAGCGGCTGCCGGCGCAAGCAACAGCCATTCTGATCAACCGCAATCACACCTATACCGATCTTTATCTGCCGATAGATGCGCGCCAGGAACGGCTGCTGAATCGCATTGACGGAGAGCACACGATCGCGCAGATTAATCGCGATGAGAACGACCGGGATTTCGCACGCGCCTTCTTCCTGCAACTCTGGCGATGGGATCAGGTCGTACTCGACACTTCGTCGGCGACGCGAATCCGTGGGCACCACCCTGAGTGAGCAGCGGTGCGCTGGGTGCGGCCCTATAGATTGTAGTGACCTGCAGCCTAACCCCAATATTTGGACA
>DATDIA010000119.1:0-4271 GCA_036521295.1 Candidatus Cybelea sp.
GAGCGTCTTCGATCATGCCGACATCATCCATCAACCCGTGAGCGAAGTCATGGGCCGGCCATTTCCAGCCTTGGAACAGTCTGAAGAGATCGAACGCGCATACAAGGTGCTGACGCTTTCCAATCCGGCGATCGTCGTCACCGACAACGGGGAACCGATCGGTGTGCTCGCGCGCCAAGATATCATCAGCTTTCTCTCGACCAGCTCCAACGTCGTGCGTAAGTAATCTGGCAAGGTACTAGGCATGAGGTTTGCAACGAAGGCGATTCACGTCGGGCAAGAGGCCGATCCCGCAACGGGAGCGACGATCGTTCCCATCTACCAAACCTCTACGTACACTCAGACGCGAGTCGGGGAGCATAAGGGCTTCGACTATAGCCGCACGATCAATCCGACGCGCCTGGCGTTGGAAAGACAGCTTGCCTCATTGGAAGAAGCGCGCTTCGGCAGCGCTTTCGCCAGCGGGATGGCCGCAACCGCGGCAGTACTTGGTCTGCTCTCCGCGGGCGACCACGTGGTCGTGAGCGACGATCTTTACGGCGGAACCTATCGCCTTTTTTCTCGCGTACTCCAACGCTATGGTTTGGAGTTCAGCTACGTCGACATGGCGGATCTCGACGCGGTGCGCGGCGCGGTCAAATCTACAACGAAGCTCTTTTGGATCGAGACGCCGAGCAATCCGCTGCTCAAGCTCGCCGATATCGCGGCGATCGCGTCGCTGGGCGGCCGCGAGCGGCTCGTTGCCGTCGACAACACGTTTGCAACGCCGTATTTCCAGCAGCCGCTCTCACTCGGCGCCCAGATTGTGGTCCACTCGACGACCAAGTATATCGGCGGCCACAGCGACGCCGTCGGTGGCATCGCGATAACCGACGATGCGGCCCTGTACGAAGCGATCCGCTTTCAGCAGAATGCGGTGGGTGGCGTGCCCGGACCACACGACGCCTGGCTGACGATGCGCGGCGCGAAGACGCTTGCCCTGCGCATGCGCGAGCACGAGCGCAACGCGCTGATCGTCGCCGAATTTTTAGAGTCACGTGACGACGTCGCACGCGTTTACTATCCCGGTCTGCCCTCCCATCCCCAGTACGCGCTTGCGCAGCGGCAGATGAGCGGCTTCGGCGGCATGCTCTCGTTCGAGCTCGAGGGGCCTCCCAAACGTGCTCTCGACTTTGCAAGCCGTTTGCAGTACTTTAGCCTCGCGGAGAGCCTCGGCGGAGTGGAATCGCTCATCTGCCATCCGGGGCGCATGACGCACGGCTCGATCCCGGAGAACGAGCGCGAGCGGCGCGGCATTACCGACGGGCTTCTGCGACTCTCGGTGGGTATCGAAGACTGCGCCGATTTGCTCGACGATCTGCGCGCAGCGCTCGAGGCTACGGCTGGTTCACGGGATAGCGAACTGCCGTCACCTGTTTGAGAGCCTCGCGCGCTTGGTCCGCGCTCGTGTCGCCAAGGCGTGCGGTTTCCGAGAGCACGATGCCGCGTTGACCATCGGCCCACACGATTGCGAATTCTTTGCGAGCATCGAAGCCGCTTCCGAACGCAACCTCCACGAAGGTA
Source organism: Candidatus Cybelea sp. (assembly GCA_036521295.1). Taxonomy (GTDB): domain Bacteria; phylum Vulcanimicrobiota; class Vulcanimicrobiia; order Vulcanimicrobiales; family Vulcanimicrobiaceae; genus Cybelea. The sequence goes on from DATDIA010000119.1 coordinate 1,564, forward strand.
GCCGGCATACCATTGAGCAGCGTCATCGGGGTCTTATTGCGGATCAGCGTGCCGTCTTGCGAACTGTGAGTCTGGCTCTCGAACTGACCCTCCCACTGATCGGGCGGTCCCCCAAAGGCCTCCATTGCGATCTGGATCGTGCGTGCGTCTTCCTTGCCGGGGTGCAGCAACCAAACAGCGACCGGTTGGAGGTCCTGGCCGAGCGCGCTTAACGGCGCCTCTTGGCGCGCGATCAGAACCGCGTCGGCGGGAGCCGTAAAGGTCATCGCCGGATCGGTGTAGGTGTGCGGATCGGGCGTAGGAGTCGGCGGCGGCGGCACCTGTGCGAGCACCGCGGTGCTCCCTAACCCCAGCAGCATAGCAAGCGACAAAAAAAACCGTTTCATCATTCGTTATTCAGAGCGGCGGCCAGCGCCGGGAGAGAAATTTCGTACCGGTAGCCGACGTTGCGGTGATCGTCGTCGAATTCCTCGTGACGCACGGTGAGGCCGAGCTCTCGGATTCGCTGCGCGATGACTCGCGCGCCAATGTCGAGATTATATTCATCCCGCCGGCCGCAATCGAGATAGCGGAGCCGCAGCCGCGCCAGCTCGGCACGGTGCGTCGCGACCCTCTCGGCGGGGTCGAACGCGAGCCAGCGCTCGAAGACGTCTTCTCGCAAGGCTCCGCTGCCTCTTTCGAAGGGCAGGTCGAAATCAAAGGCGGTTGCGCTGCGCGGAGAGTATGCCGCCGAGTACGCCAGCATCTCCATCGTCGTATACTCGGCCGCGTTGCGTTTGTGCTTACCCTCGAACGCCTCGACGTAGGCGGCAAGATTAAAGTCGTATGCTTCGAGCGTGCGCTGGACCGTCGCAAATGCCGGGATGTGCGCGTATCGAAAGTACGAATCGCCACTATGTGACGCAAAGGCGCCGAATGTGCCCGGATGCTCCAGGACGAGATGCATCGCGCCGAAACCTCCGGAGGACTTACCCAACACCGCTCGGCCGCCTTCGTTCGGAATCGTGCGGTAGGTGCGATCCATGTGTCCGACTACGTCGCGCACGACATATGTCGCGTAGCGTCCATTGTGCGCCGAGTCAACGTATTGCGATCCACCCAGCCGCGTGAATCCATCGACGAGCGCAAGCACCACCGGCGGCATGCGCCGGTCGCGGATAAGACGATCGACGCACTGCAGAACGTTCGTCTCCCACGGACGCGCGGAAATCAAGGCGGCCACGTCGCCAGTGTAACCGTGCAACACGTAGAGCACGGGAAAGCGGCCCGAACCTTGCGGATCGTAGCCTGTCGGAAGGTAGACTGCGATTGGCCGCGCTGCCCGATCACCCAGGGGATTTCCTGCCAAGGCTGCGCTCTCAACAAAATCGACGCGCACGTCGCCGGCAACGTCGAGGATTCGCGCCATCTCTGTTCGCTCGTGCATGGCGATGAGCTTCTGCGCACGAAGTGCCTCCGCCTAGATGAGCGGGCTGAAGCGCGCGATCGATTTGCGCAGCGCAATTTCGATCAACGTCATCACGATGATCGGAATCGGACCGCTCGTGACCATTCCGCTGGTCGTGGCGGCGCTCGGGGGACCGCTCGCGCTCGTTGGCTGGGTCGCAGGAGCTATCGTGGCGCTTTGTGATGGTCTCGTGTGGGCCGAGCTTTCATCGCATTTCCCCGGATCGGGCGGTACGTATGTCTATTTGCGAAACGTGTTCGGAGCGCACGGTCTCGGCAAGGCACTCGCCTTCCTCTTCAATTGGCAGTTTCTCTTGGCGGCGCCCTGCCTTCTGGCCAGCGGCTACATCGGGTTTGCGAATTATGCGGCCTATTTCTATCCAGGTCTAGGCTCGAACGTCGCCGCGCACGACGCGCTCGCCGTCGGCATCGGCGTCGTGACGATGCTCCTGCTCTATCGACGGACGGCGGGCGTCGCATCCTTTGGTGTGGTGCTGGCGGCGGCGGCAACGCTCACGGTTGCGCTCGTCGCAGTGGCGGGACTCTCGCACGCAAATTTCACGCAAGCGTTTCATCTTTCTCAGCCCCTGCGGCTGGGCGGCGGCTTCGTCGCCGGCTTCGGCAGCGCGCTTTACATCACGCTCTACGACTACGCAGGATACGCCGAGGCGGCGCTGCTCGGCGATGAGGTCGTGCGGCCGGAGCGGACGATCCCAAAGGCCATCGTGCTTTCGGTGCTGATCGTGGCTACGCTCTACGTGCTGCTGCAGATCGGGGTGCTCGGCGTCGTGCCGTGGCGATCGCTGCTCGACGCGCACGGCCAGCCGACGATGCAGGCGCAATATGTCGCAGCGTTCGTCGTCGAGAGGACGTGGGGACGTTCCGCCGCCATATTCGTGACGCTGCTGGTGCTGGTGACGGCCTTTGCGTCGCTCTACGGAAATCTTTTCGGATTCTCGCGCATTTCGTTTGCGGCAGCCCGCGACGGCGCTTTTCTTCCGGCCTTCGCCCGGCTTCATCCGCGCAAAGATTTTCCCTACGTTGCGCTGCTGGCAGTTGGAGCGCTGTCGTTGGTCGCGAGCCTCTTTACGCTCGACGAGGTCATTGCGTTTCTCACCGCGGGAATTGTGCTCATCCAAGGCATCGCGCAGATCATCGCTCTGAGCTTACTGCGCGCGCGGCGAACGAGCGGGCCGTTTAAGATGCCGCTCTATCCCCTGCCGGCGCTCGTTGCGCTCGCCGGATGGACGTTAGCTTTCGCT
>DATDIA010000120.1:0-4187 GCA_036521295.1 Candidatus Cybelea sp.
GCTGGCTAGGCGCCACGCCTCTTCTTCCTTACGATGCGCGAGGTACTCCGAGAATGTCGGAACCAGCGCGCTCACCAGAGCGCCGTTGAAAACGCCGAAGAGAATCGTCGGAATCGTCGCGGCCGCCAGGAAGGTGTCCATCTCCCAACGCGTCCCGTAATAGCGCGCGCTGACGACCTCGCGCATGAAACCCAGGAGCGTCGATGCAAACGTCGCTCCCATAATGAAGAAAGTCGAGCTCGCGATCGAAATTCGGGGGCGAGCCCGGTGGTGCTCCGGAACGACCCGCAGGTGCGGCTTGGACCTAATGCGCTCCGTCCCTCCGTAAAACCGCCGGGATCGTTTTCGCTACGATGACCAGATCCGCGAGCGGCGTCCACTCGTCGACGTATCGGTTGTCGAGCTCCATCCAGTGCTCGAATGAGACTTCGCTGCGACCGTTGATCTGCCAAAGGCACGTCACGCCCTGTGGAACGCTCAGCCTCCGAAGGGCGACCGTGTCGTAATGCTCGACCTCACTCGGTAGCGCAGGACGCGGTCCTACCAGCGACATGTCGCCGCAGACGACGTTGATGAGATTGGGGAGTTCGTCGATGCTTGCCCGCCGCAGAAAGCGTCCGAGGGGATGCAAACGGGGATCGTTGCGAATCTTGAAGACCGGCCCGTCGACTTCGTTGAGATGCATCACGCTTTGGCGCATCGCGTGCGCGCCTTTCACCATCGTGCGCAGCTTGAACATCTTGAAACGGTGCCCATGCATCCCAACGCGTTCTTGGGCAAAGAAAGGATTTCCACGGGTTACAAACGTGATCGCCAGCGCTGCGGCCCCGACGACCGGAGCGGTAAGGATCAGCAACATGCTCCCCAGGACGACGTCGATTCCGCGCTTCACCGGTTTCCAGAACGCGGGCACCCTCCGCTGCGTTGGGGCGCTCACCGCGATTCGCACGGCGTTGGATACCCTCATGCTAACAACGCCTCCTTAACGGTTCGGCCGACGAAGTCGAGGCCTTCCACATCGCCGATTGCGCCGCCGGCGGCCGGCCCGAGATGGATGAACGGAACGTACTCGCGGGTGTGGTCCGAACCGGGCGCCGTCGGATCGCAGCCATGATCGGCAGTGAAGATCACCTCGTCGCCGGGACGCAGGCGCGCTTCGATGCCGGGCAGCATTCGATCGAGTTCTTCAAGCGCGGCTCCGTATCCGCGCACGTCGCGGCGATGGCCGTACTTCGAATCGAAGTCGTTGAGATTCGTGAAAATGAACCCGTGCTCGACATCTTCCAACAACTCGAACGTTCTCTCCATTGCATCCCGGTTATCGGTGACGCGAACCGACGAGGTTACTCCGCGTCCACAATAGATGTCGCAAATCTTGCCGACTGCATGCACCTCGATCAACCCGGCGCGGAGCTCGTCGAGTAGATTCGGCGGTGGCTCGATTGCATAGTCCCGTCGATTCGGCGTCCGCCCAAAAGACCCCGGTTTTCCGACGAACGGGCGGGCAATGACCCGGTTGACGTTGTGGGGAGGGCGGAGCATCTCGCGAGCTTCCTCGCTCCAACGATAAAGCGTCGGCAGCGGCACGATTTCTTCGTGCGCGGCAATCTGGAAGACCGAGTCGGCCGAAGTGTAGAGTATCGGGCTTCCGCTCTCCATGTGGGCTGCTCCAAGCTCTTCGACAATTTCGGTTCCCGAGGCCGTCTTGTTGCCCAGCGGCGTTTTACCGGTGATGCGCGCGAACTCTTCAACGACTTCGGGCGGAAATCCGCGGGGATACGTCGGAAAAGGCACGCTGGTAAGGGCGCCCATCATTTCCCAGTGACCGGTGATCGTGTCTTTGCCGCGGCTGCGTTCTCGAAGGCGCGCGACGCGGGCGCGCGGCCGGTCTACCGCTGCTACGCCCGCGATGTCGGTGAGCAGCCCGAGGCCCAGACGCTCAAAATTGGGGAGCCGCAGCGCTCCAAGGCGCCACGCGACATTGGCGATCGTATTTGCTCCAGGCGCATCGCCATACTGATCGGCATCCGAAATTGCGCCCACGCCGCCCGAATCGATTACGATCGCGATCAGTCGCTTCACGAGCCCCGTTTCGGTCTCTTGCAAGGCGCGCCTTCCCTGGGGGAAGAAGCGTGGCGACCGTGCGACGATACGCGCTCTTGGCGGCGCTAACAACGCTAATCGTGATTCTCGCGCGCGCCGCAGGTCGCGCCCAAGCGTCCCCTCCGAGTGCTGCGCCAGCGGCCCCGGCACCGCAAAGGACCGCAGCGCCGCCCACCACTCTCCTTTACTTGAACGCCGCGCGGCTCGATTTTTTTTATAATCGCTTCTTAATCGAAGGCGACGGAAAAGTGAGCGTGCGTACGAGCGACGGCTTCACGGTTACCGGCGACGCGTTCAGCATGGATTTGAAGCTCAATCGCTTCATGGTGGCGGGCCACGTCACGCTGCACGACTCGACGGGAACGGTTAGCGGAGCCGCAATCTCGGACTTTCTCGACTTCCGCAGAATCTATTTCGTTCCCATTACGAGCGAGCCCGATCGTTGGACTTTTCTCGACGGCGATCTCGCGCATCCCGTGAAAGGCCGCGTGATGCCCGGCGATGCGTTTTATTTTCCGGTCGTCGGGGACCATCCCAGCATCACGGCAACCAGCGCGGTCATCGGCACGAAGACCTACGTGCGATTCCTTAATGCCCACACGTATTTTGTCGGTACCGGCGTGCCGCTGGGGTCGTACGTCGTCAACTTTTCGCCGAACCAGTACTTTGCGCAGAACACGCTCTCGGGCGCGAGCGTCGACTTGACCTGGAATTTGGCCGGCAACACGAACTCGCTGACCGCCATGCACCTGCGCTACGATCCCACGTACAAGACCTATCTCTCGGTCGAGCAGCACCTGGTCGGCGAACACGAATACGCGATTTTCTCCGTTAACCCCGCGACGCGCGCCGAAAAATGGTGGAACCTGGCTCTTTATGAAAAGCTCGGGAGCCGGTTTCAGATTCAAAGTTTTACGCAATACTACTCGCAGCAGTTCTGGCTGCAGATACCTCGCGCCGCCCAACAGACGACCTATATCGCCGCCACGTATGCGATGCCGCACTCGTATATCACCGCCACATCGCAGCTGACCAACTATAACGTCCTGGGTCCGGGATCGCTCGAGGTACCCAAGCCAATCGGCGGCAGCCTCGCGCACCCGTCCCAGCTGCAAGTCACCGCGACCAGCTTCCAGAATAAAATTCCCGGGTTGCCCCTCGTCGAGCAAATTTACGAAGGATACGGCTTCAACCACGATAGCGTTGGCAATCAGTATCTCAACGGCTTTCCAGGTTACTGGCCGCAGGGCGGTAAGTCGTTCGCACCGATTCCCACGCCCGGCCTGCAAGCCTACGGCGCTCCCTGCACGTCGCAGCCGTCCAAAGCCTTTACCTATTATTGCCCCGTCTATACGACCATTTGGAACACGGTCTTCGGCTTTAACTTATTCACACCGGCGCTCAAACTGAACAACCCACCGAGCCCATACGAAACGTATTACTTTAATGCAAGCTTCAACAAACAATATCAATGGAACTCGCTGCCGCACTGGATCAGCACGGCATCGGAGAACTTTAGCATCAACCGGCAGTTCTCGCGATCGGTCAACACCTACGTCGCCTATCAAATCCTCAACGTCGGCGACCACTACATCAGCGGGGGATACCAGCCGTGCACGCCGGTGAACACGTTCTATTGTCCGCTGAGCTTCACGTCGTTTCGCGGCGTCTCGACCCAGCGCACGACCAGTCTGGGCATGAACCTCGTGCCGACGCCCGAGTTTAATTTCTCGCTGCTCCTGCGGCATCACGATGACTACCCCATTGCGGTGCCCGGCGTCTTTGGGCTCCCGCCGAACAACATCCTCGGCCAGCCACTCTACACGTCGTACCTGGGCCAGGCCCCGTACGATGCGACGGGCGACGTGCGCTTCAAGGTGTGGGCCCACGCGCTGCTCGACGTTTCGCGAACGTTCTATTGGTACGGCAATCCGTATCGCACGACGTTTTGGCAGCCTTCCTTCGTCGTCCAGCTGCTGCCGATATGACGCGCCGCCTCTGCTCCCTCGCCGTTTTGGCACTCGCGTTGGTGCTTACCGCCGCCGGCTCGACGGTCGTCGTGAGCGGCCAACTTCTCGCCTTCG
>DATDIA010000121.1:0-11172 GCA_036521295.1 Candidatus Cybelea sp.
GATTCGGATCCTGGGCGGAGCAACGCTGGCCGGAATGGGCTTCCCGCCCGAACGGCTTGACCTCACGCTCGCCACGACCGCCCTGACGGGCGTCCTGGCAAATGAGCGCGCCGATCTCGTGTTGGCGGTGCAAGCTGGGACGCCGATCCAGAGCATCACCGCGCTTTTGGCAGGCCAAGGACAGTTCGTCCCGTTCGACGCTCCGCTACCGCAGTATGCAACGCTCGGGGGCACGCTCGCCGCCGGCTGGCTGGGTCCCCGCCGACACCTTTACGGTCGTATCCGCGATTATCTGCTCGGCTCGACGATCGTTCTCGCCGACGGAACGATCGCCCGCGCCGGCGGCATGGTCGTCAAGAACGTGGCCGGTTACGATATGAGCCGGCTCTACGTCGGATCGTTTGGCACTCTGGGCGTTCTAACGCGAGCAAACCTCAAAAGCATTCCGTCGCCGCAGTACGCTCGGCTCTTTCTCGCCTCGCTGCCGGAGCACACGCGCGAGCGCGCCTGCGCGCAGCTCGCCGGTTTGCACATCGCCCCGGCAGCGGCTTTTTGCATCGACGGATTTCACCATGCAATCGATGGCGACGAAGGGCTCGAGGGGCGGATTCTGGCGTTGTTGGAAGGCAGCGAAGCGCAACTCGAGCGGGCCACGCTCGAGCTGCGTTCGGCATTGGGCCGGGCGGGAGTGCCGGAGACCCGCATTGTGGAAGCCGGTGCGCGTGAGGCATTCCAGCGAATCGTCGATGCGTACGTTGCATGCTTGGGCGAGCGCTCGGTGACCTATCGCCTTAATTCCGTCGCGCAAGAGACGGATCGCTGCGCGTTGAGCTTGCAGCACCTCGCGCGGCGCTTCGAGTTGTGCAGTGAGACGATCGCCGACGTGATGAATCGCGACGTCGTGCTGCGCGTAAGCGATTTCGATCCGCATGCTTTCGGCGCCAAAATCGAATCCTTCGACGAAGCGCTGCACGAGGTCCAGCCTCGCGCGCAAGTCATCGCGAGCGAACATCCCCGGCGTCCTTACCTGCGCGTGTGGGGTGCGCCGCCCGCTGCGGTCGACCGGATGCGCGCGCTCAAGCAGCGCTTCGATCCAAACCGCACGTTGAACCCCGGCTGCTTCGTGGACGGAATTTAGCGGTTCATGCGGTTTCATGGGCGGACCTAGCGATGAATGATGCAAAGAGGCTCGCTGCCGCGCTCAACGTGCTGGTAAAGTCGCCGCAGTTCTCAAACAGTAAAGCCCGCGCCGCTGCGCGTCAGGAATCCGCCGTGAACTGGCCGGCAACCAAACTGCACAACGCCGACTTTAACCCCGAGGTCGACGGATTTGAATCGTTCGTCATGAACGATGGAAGCACGTGCATGTGGATGTCCGGGCAATTCCGTTACGTCGCGCAGGCGCGACCATAGCTAGACGCGGAGTTGAGCCGAGGTGAAAATCCTTATTCTCGGAGCTTCGGGCTTTGTCGGCAGGCATCTCGCCGCCGCACTTCGGGCACGCGGCGACGAGGTCGAAACCGCATCGCTGCGCGATCCTTCCGCCGCGGCGGACCTGGCAATGGCCTGCGACGCGATCGTGAATCTCGCCGGCGAGCCGTTGGGACAGCGTTGGAGCGCAGAAGTCAAGCGCCGCGTCGAAGAGAGCCGCGTCCACGCACCGCGCCACTTCCTGGAGGCGCTGGCAAAGCGCTCGCCCCGAAGTAAAACGTACGTCAGCGCATCGGCAATCGGCTATTACGGCACCAGCGAAACCGAGACGTTCGTCGAGGAGAGCCCGCCCGGAAACGACTTCCTCGCTCGCGTTTGCGTAGAATGGGAGCGCGAGGCGCTGCGCGCCTCCGAGCTTGGCATGCGGGTCGCGCTCGTGCGCTCCGGTATTGCGCTCGGGACCGACGGTGGCGCGCTTGAAAAAATTCTGCCGCCGTTCCGCGTCGGCGCCGGCGGTATCATTGGAAGCGGGCGGCAGTGGATTTCCTGGATCCACATCGCCGACTTGGTTGGAATCTACCAGATCGCTCTCGATAGCCTCGAAGGACCGCTCAATGCCTGCGCGCCGAATCCCGTAACCAACGCGACATTTACAAAGGAAATCGCGGCTTCGGTAAAGCGGCCGGCTCGACTTGCCGTGCCTACCTTTGCGCTGCGCGCGATGCTCGGCGAAGGCGCCGAGATGCTCTTGCGCGGTCAGCGCGTGCTCCCCCAGCGCACGCAGCGGCTCGGCTATCGATTTGAGTTTGCCGAGCTCACAGACGCGCTAGCGAATCTACTTTAAACTCTCTGGCCTCGAGATACTTTTCGACGTCCATCGCCGCGCGGCATCCGGCGCCGGCCGCCGTGACGGCTTGCCGGTACCGATGGTCGTTGACGTCCCCTGCGACGAAGACGCCTTCCACATTCGTCAAGCTTCCATCTGGCGAGACAACGTAACCGAGCTCGTCGAGATCGAGCTGCCCAGTTAAAACGCCGGTATTGGGGATATGCCCGATCGCGACGAAGAGCGCCGCGGTTTCCACATCGCTGCTGCTGCCGTCGAGCACGTTGCGGAGCCTCAGGCCCGTCACGTGCGTTGCGCCGCGGACTTCTTCGACTACCGAGTTCCAAATAAAATCAATCTTCGGATGCCGCGCGCGGTCGGACATGATCTTGCTGGCACGCAGCCGATCGCGCCGATGGACGATCGTCACGCGGCTGCCGAACCGCGTGAGAAAGAGCGCTTCTTCCAGCGCGGAATCACCGCCGCCGACGACGACGATTCGCTTGTTGGTAAAAAAGGCACCGTCGCAGGTCGCACAGCTCGAGACGCCGCGTCCCCGCAAGCGTTCTTCGCCGGGGATGTCGAGCCAACGCGCGCTCGCACCGGTTGCCACGATCACCGTTGAAGCTTCGTGCTGCGCATCGTCCGTCCGTACGACGAGCGGGCGCTTCGTGAAGTCGACCGAACTCACATCGACGTTTTCGATGCGCGCACCGAAACGCTCGGCCTGCTCGCGGAAGCGAATCATCAGCTCGGGGCCGAGTATGCCTTCTGGAAATCCCGGATAGTTTTCCACATCGGTAGTGAGCATGAGCTGGCCGCCGTAGAGGCCGCCGGCTAGCACGAGCGGCTGCAGGTTCCCACGAGCGGCATAAATCGCTGCGGTGAGACCGGCGGGCCCCGATCCGATAATGACGACACTTTCCACGTCGGCTCTCTTCGACTCCGCCCGTCCCATCCCGGCTGCAGTCACAGGGAGAGCGGCGTCGAACTCGGCCGCATGCCAAAATCGCAGTTGCCCCTGGAGGACACGTTCGGCGATATCGTGCGCAAGGCGATGCGTGGCGCCGGTATCGACACCGCGCAACTGGCCGGCGCGAGCGGCGTTGCGGCGCCGTCAATTGCCAAATGGATAAAGGACGAAGGTCGCCCAAACGACGACGAGGCACGCGCCCTCGCTTTGGTTTTGCACCTCGACGGCGCAAAACTCGCCGACAGCGCCGCCCAGCGGTGGGAGCCGCCCGTTATAGAACGTTCCGACGTGCGCCGTCACCCTCAGGACCCGCATCCGAGCAACGGTTACGTCTTCTTTCTCGAGAAGGGACGACGCGCCGCGCTCGTCGATCCGGCCGGCGTTCCCCAGAACCTGCTGCGCATCGTGCGCGACGGCGACTACCATCTGCAGTACATCCTCATCACTCACAAGCACCCCGATCACTGCGACGCGACCGCCGAGGTTGCGAAGGCTTTTCCCGACGCAAAGATCGTGATGCACGCGCTCGACGTGCATGCCATCGGATCGCTCGCGAGCAGCGCCCTCGCGGTGCGCGACGGCGAAACGCTGCCCTTCGGCGACGGATCGACGATTCGCATGCTGCACACGCCCGGGCACACCGACGGATCGTCGTGCTTTCTCTTCCAAGACGCGCTCTTCTCGGGCGATACGCTCTTTGCCGCAAGCGTCGGCGGCGCGTACGGCGACGCAAGCACCTACGACGACATCCTCAACAGCGTTCGCAGCAAGCTCTTTACCCTGCCTGACGAGACGGTCGTCATGCCCGGCCACGGGCCCCCGACGCTCATCGAGCTGGAAAAAGAGCACAATCCTTTTTTCCGCGCACTAATCCGTTAGCGTAGTCGCCCTTCCGGCACATACGGTTGCTTTTGCCAATGGATGCGAATTGATGCCCGTCGCGAGGACGCGACGATGCGCCCTCGCGACCGGCTAACGTTGCTATCTCTCCAAGACGCGCAGATCGTTGTGATTGTCGTCGTTGAAATAGAGCTTCGTATCTGCAGCGCTGGTACCCGTGGCGACCATCCCGAAGAGCGCGCCGGCGGCACCTCGATCAACGTTGCGAACGTCGAGAATCTTGCCGTACGGCGTCATTTCGACCATGATGTTCCGACCGTTAGGATTACCGGTGTTGCCGATCACGAGATGTCCATTGAACAACAGCGCCGAGCTGATTGGGCCATTAAGAGGATAACCAGCGAAGACTAACCGCGCCCGCACTGCGGACGGACCTGAAAACGTTTTTCCCCCGGGCGCAACGGTGATGCCGCCTGCCGGAATGCTGGTCACCTTGCGGAAGGCGACCACCGTGTTGTTCGTGCCGTCGACGATATAAAGCGTGTCGACGCGCGGGTCGTATGCCAATCCCGACGGGCCGAAGATGCTGCCGGGCTGCCCGTGATTGACCGCAAAGCCTCTTGCGATCACATCGTACGTGAACGTTGAGCCGAGATTGATCCTGATAATCGCTCCGTCACCGGCGTTGCTTTCGTAGAACGCAGGACTTCCCGACGTGGGCTGCGCGAAGACTTGACCGAATGGGCGATTGAACGGCGCGCCTTTGATGTTCGCCTCCAGCACGCCGCTGGACGAAAGAACTGGGTTGCCGTTCGCAGAGAAGGCTGCCGCCCAAATGTCGTCAGCCGGCCCGAGCGCGAGTGCATCGCATCCGCGAAGCGTCCTGCTGGCGGAAACTAGGAGCGGCTTCGAACCCGGAGTAGGATGCAGCGCCACGATCGTAAAGCCGGTGCCCTGCACGTTGCTCTTCGCATTGAAGTTACAGACCGCTAGGTCGCCTTTCGTGAAGTCGCCCGCCGTTGACGGTGCAACGGTGAGGCCATAGGGATTAAGCTGTCCGAACTTCGGATCGACCGTCGATCCGATGACGACTTTCTTCGTGAGAAGCTTCAGTATGGAAACGTTACCGTCAGGCCGCGCCAGTTGGGCCGGCTGTGAACCAGGTCCGGCAGCCTGCATGGGAAGCATGCTGCCGGAGCCGTGAGCGCAACCTCCGGCAACCAATAAAGCGATCGCCACAAGACCAATCCGCGCCTGCATCCGCACGCGTAATTTCGACATCATACCTCCAAAAGTCAAGCTCGCAGTTTCGGTAAGCCTAGACTCGGGAGGTGAAGAAACTCTGAAGGAGGCGCAGCCGGCGCGATGGCCAGTTAGTGCTGTGTGAAGACCGACGCGAGGATCGGCTGATTTAGCGTATAGTTGCCGTATACGATTTTTGCGTTTCCGCTGTAGCTTGGAAACTTTGCTACGACCGCAGCGCTGCGAGGCAGGTGATAGAGCGTTACTCCGTGACGACGCTCGAAACTCTCGGAAAGCGTCGCGCCGTTAGTATATGCGAAGTTGATCGCTTCGATCCCGTACGTCGTCGCACTTATCCACATCGTCATGTTCTTGATTCGGCCTTGACGTTTCGGGACGCCCGTCAAAACATAGGCGGCATGGCGCCCGTGTGGTTGCATTACGGGCGTCGCAATCGTGTAGTCGCGAAGCCAGGTCTGCGGCGTTCCAACCGTGGAGAGCCTATTGCCAAGACCGCGCGCAAGGCTCGGCGGGTTGTCGAGGTGGAGCGCCTGTCGGTCGGGCGCCTGATAGTACTGCGTACCCGTCATCTTGAAAGGCGCCGAGATGATGAACGCCCTGACGCTGCCGCTAATCGCGACGGGCACCTGGTATGACACTGAGGCTATGCCAGCGCTCCTGGCTTCTTTGCAGAATCGTCGCCGCGTCGGGAGTGGCGGCGGACTGCGGCGTGGCAACGGCGGTCAGACCTAGCGCCAGGGCGAGACTCGAGCGCCGCAACATGTGGTGATCTATCCCCGATAGGCTGCGGGAACCATAACCGTGGTTCCGTCGTCGTCGGCTATTGTAGCGCCGCTCTGCTTCGGCGCGTTATCAGATTCGCGAATGAGTTCGAATTGCACGACGGTCTGCCCCGACCGAGGTAGGTCGACATCGATCCGCTGCGGAGAGCACAGACGCGTCGTGCAGAATGCCGCAAGCCATCCCGTAGCGACGCGGAGCGCGCGCAAGTGGACTGAAGCGTTTGGCCTCCCGCTCACCTCGAGACGGTACTTTGCGGCTGCACCGGTTGTTACTTGAAAATCGGAGCCAGTCCACGGCTGGATCGTTAAGCGCGTTGCGGATTGCGTGAGCGCGAGCAGGCTTACGAGAAGAATCGTCACGTACGCAGTTTATATCCGATCGCAGTCATGCGCAAGACCGTACCAAGCGCGATCGCGGCGAGAAGCGCGATCATCGCTATCGAGAACATGGGCGCTAGATAGCTCTCTCCTGTGTAGCTGCGGCGAAAGGCATCGATCGTGTAGAAGATCGGATTGAAAAGCTCTAAATTGCGAAGTGCTGGCGGCAGCATGGTCGCCGAGGTAAAGACGCCGCCGACGAAAGTGAGCGGCGTGATGATGAAGGTCGTAAGGATTGCGATGTGATCGAACTTGTCGGCGATCAGTCCGAAGATGAGCCCAAGCGCCGAGAACAAAACCGAGACCATGGTGATGACGCAAAAATACAGCAGCCAGTCGCGCGGCGCGATGTGCACCAGCACCGCGCCGAGGCCGGTGATGAGGCCCGCGATCAGCAGCGCGCGTGCCAAACTTCCCAGAACGTAACCGGCGACAATCTCGAACGCCGACATGGGCGCAATCAGCAGCTCTTGAATCGAGTTCATGAACCGACCCTGAAAGAGCGAACTGGAACACTCGCCGTAGGAAGCGTCGATGACTTGGAGCATGATCAGACCCGGTATCAGAAACTGCGCGTAGCTGACGCCTTGCTCGATCGGAATTCGGCTGCCCAGCGCGAGGCCGAAGACGAAAACGTAGAGCAGCGTGGTGATGATCGGCGGCCAGATCACCTGATTGATGATCTTTAGGGTTCGAATCATCTCGCGCTTGACCAGCGTCCACAGGCCAAATGGATTAATTTCGCATCAGCTCCAGAAAAACGTCTTGTAGAGAGGCGCCGTCCGCGACGAGCTCGTCCGTCGGCTTCTCGGCGATGATACGGCCATTACGAATGATGCCGATGCGCTTGCAGAGCTGTTCCGCTTCCTCGAGATAGTGCGTCGTCAAAAAGATCGTGAGGCCATCGTCGTTGAGCGCCTGCAACCACTGCCAGAGTTCCAGTCGCAGCTCGACGTCGACGCCGGCAGTCGGTTCGTCCAAAATCAGCAGACTCGGCTGGTGGATCAGAGCGCGCGCCAGTGACAGCCTACGCTTCTGACCTCCCGAGATCTTCGTGTACTCGAGGTGAGCGTGCGACGTGAGTCCGAAGCGCTCGAGCAGCATATCGGCACGCTCGGCCACGGCTTTGCCGTGCAGTCCGTAATATCCGGCTGAAAAGATCAGAACGTCCCGAAGCGACAGGTAGCGATCGAAATTGTACTCTTGAGGAGAAAGGCCGATGAAGCCACGAGCCTGGCGCCATTGTCGCTCGTTGTCGTAGCCGAAAACGCGAATCGTCCCGGCGCTCTTTCGGGCCAATCCCACGATCGCATTGATCGTCGTCGTCTTTCCGGCGCCATTGGGTCCCAGGAAGCCGTAAAACTCCCCGACGCCGACTTGCAACGAGATTCCGTCGACCGCCTTAAAAGCGCCGTATTGCTTCACGAGGCGATCGACCTCGACGGCCGGCGCGCCGAAACCTACGGAATTAAATTCTTTAGTCCTTTGTACCGATGGCGGCGGAGAGTAGCGATGAGTTCTGCACTCTCCGGAATCCCACAATCGGCTAATTGGGTTGCGACCCGCTTCGTGTCAAAGGGAACGCGGCGATGCTTTACTTCCCAGCCGCTGCCGCGCTCGGTGAAAATAGCGTAGCCGGCGCGCGGGTCGCCGTCCTTCGGCAATCCGGCCGATGCGACGTTCGCGAGCAGCGTCCCCCGCCACAGACGGACGTAGGGCAGATGCAGGTGCCCAAAGGCAATCGCCGTCGCGCGCTCGTCGCCAATGAGACGCTGCAGAAGAGGCTCGTCGGCGTCGGGCCAGATGTGCTCGTCGTCGCTCTTGGGGTTGGCGTGGACGATCAGGAGCTGATTGTCGTCTTCGCCGATGCGCAGAGCAAAAGGTAGCTCTTTGAGCCACGAAAGCCAGCGTTCACCGACTTCGCGTCGCGTCCAGGCAATCTGCGCCACCTCGGCCGGTTCGAACTTCTCGCCCGAAGCAACGTCGGAGAGATAGCGATCGGTGTTGCCGCGAATGCATGCGGCGCCGATCTCTTCCAAACGTTGCAGCACTTTTTTCGGCTTCGGCCCATCCAAGCAGAGATCGCCTGCGATCGCGACCCCATCGGCGCCCCCTTGCGATTCGAGATCGGCCAAGCACGCATCGAGCCCCAAAAGATTGCCATGTATATCGGAAAGGACGGCTATTCGCATACGGGGCTTTACTCCCGCCGCAGGGCGAGCGCGAGCATCGACGGCGTCAGACCCAGCTTGGTAAATTCGTAAAGGTCGATCGCCTCGACGGTGATCCCCGCGCGCCGCATCGCCCAAAGTGCGGTGCGGTAGCGAAGGTCGGCCAGCACGTGATTGTCGTCCAATGCCAGAACGCCGGCAGCCTGCGATTCGCCGAGCTCGAGCGCAATCGTACGAAAGCCGGCGAAGGCCTTACTATCGACCTTATCGGCTCCGAGCACGATGGTGTCCTTCGACGCGGCGCCCGCAACCGCGCGCAACGATCGCACACCTTCGGCGAGCTTCACTTCGATAACGCGGTAACCGTGAGCGCGTGCTAACTTCGCGAAACCGCTGCGACCCATCTGATTGCCGCACGAGCCGATTCCGACGAAGGCGGTGCCCCCCGCGAGCAGGACGTCGTTGCCGTCGAGCAACGCCGGCGCGACGATGTGCCCGGCGACCGGCACGTCTATCGCCGCGAACTCAGCCTCGAGGCGATCGACTTCGGCACGGCGGGAGAGTGAGGTGAGCCGCATCAGCGCGGCTCCGTCTTCAAAGGCGACGGCTGCATCTCCGACGCTCGTTTCATAGGGATCGGCGCCACGCGGCTCCACGACGGTGACTCCCACGCCAAAGTACTCGAGCGTTGTGCGCAGCACGTTGTGTTGCTCGAGAGCACGTTCGTACACCGCGCCGGGTTCCCCAATCAACGGTGCCGCGATCTCAATGCTCGGCGAAGGGCGCACCAACAGGGCGGCTCGTAGGCGGCCGGTCGGCGTTGCCACCAAACGCGGCCCGAAGCTGACGTGATGGTGCGTGGTCATCGCGTTTGATACGGTTCGGGTGAGGGCCCCTCCGTGAAGAAGTCGGCCATGTCGGAAGCGAGTAGATCGTTGAGGGTCAGTGGAGGAAGCCCAAAAATCTCTTCCTCGGTCTTCAGGACGCTCGCCTCGCTAAGGTGATTCTCCCCGACGTAGCCGCGCCGTGCGAACGGTGAAACGACCAGCCCGTAGGTGCGCAAGAAATTGACGTGATCGTTTGATTTCTGCGAACCGTCGGGCACGATGAAGATTGCCGTTGAGCTCCAGTGCGGGCTATGGGAAATGAAATCAACGATCGAGCCCAGCGCGTGGTCGGCATCGCTCGCGCCGGCCTCGCCGCTTTCCTCAGGCAGCCGGACGTAGGTGAAGCTCGGCATAGCGTCGACCTGCACGTACCGCTGCATATCGCTAACGAACTCCTTCGCACGCTCGGCATCGGTCATCATAACCGGGCTCGCATAGTTCAAATCGACGTTCCCGCTTAGCGCGGCTAATGCGGGCACGTTGAGATGGTAGCCAAGCTCGTCGTACCCTGAGAGGTGCAACAGGCCGCCGTAATCGCGGAACGAAAGCCGGGCGCGCGCCAGCGCATTAAAGAAGTATCCCGCGCGGCCGTAATCTTCCGGATCGTCGCCGCGATCGTCCATCGGCGAGCGAGCCGAGCCGACCGTTGCGAGCAGTTGCTGGTAAAGCGTCGCATCGCCGGCCGTCGCAAATTGCTTCGCCACGTCGACATCTTCGTCCGAAGCGTAAAAGTTGTCCGCCAGCGCGTAAGAGCGCGCCAGAGCGTGCAGATTCGGCGTTACGCTCTGGGGGTAGACGGTCAGGCCGGCGTTGCCGTTGCCGTGCGGATTTCCCGACTCGTCCTTTAAATCCCCGAAGGTCGCGTCGTAGCTCTGCCCTCCGACCGCAATATAAACGACGTGGTTGATCGCTACGCTGCGCTTGTTCGAGCGCAAGGGGGGAATGATCGGATTGAATCGTGCGACGAAAGGCGTACGCGTATAGCGCAGCGCGTCGAGGGTCGCTCTCACGAGGTAGGTTCGCTTGAGATCGATGCGCTGCAGAATGCCCCAGCCGTTGACGCCTTTACTATCGAGCACGTAGAGGTAGCGCCCGTCCGGCGAAATCGCGAGTGCCGTCGGATACCATGCGGTGGGAATCAGCCCGTACCGATAGCGTGTCGGACGCCGCGCGTCGAGCACGGCGACGGCATTGAGGCCGGCAAGCGCGACGTAGAGCCTTTTGCCGTCGGAGCTGAGCGCTTCCGCGCTCGGCTCGGCCCCGTACGGCGCGCCGCGATAGAGGCGCAGGTCGAGCCCGCGCACGACGCGAGGTTCACCCACAAGGGTTACCACCGCGACGCGATCGACGTTTGCGAGAGCGACGTACGCGAATTCTCCATTGCGGCTCAAAACCGTCGCACCCGGCGCTGCCCCGCCGACGATTTTCGTACCGTCTGGCGCCGAGTCCACGCCGACCGTCGCGGGATCGCCGAGTTCGGCACCGCCCGAAGATTCGAAGACGGTGAGCGATGAGGATTTCGTTGGATCCAAAGCCGGCAGCGCAAACTGCGGGCTTTGCGCCGGAGGTTCGACCGGCGCGTAACTTGAGAGCCCGGTGCCGGCAGCGAGGATATCACGGT
>DATDIA010000122.1:0-10740 GCA_036521295.1 Candidatus Cybelea sp.
GCGGCGAGCAGCATCGATATGAACGCAAGGATTATCATCAACGGAACCTCCGCTGCGCAATTCACGGCTATGGCGCGGGGGAGCAAGGCGCAGGGGCAAAAGGACCGCTCGTGAGCATCGATACCCTGACCGTCCCGCCGCCCCCGTCGGTACCGTACCTCCGGATCGTTCCACTGGGCGGCTGCGGCGAGATCGGGCGCAATATGACCGTCATAGAAACGAACGAGGATCTCGTCGTCGTCGACTGCGGCTTGATGTTTCCCGACGACGAGATGTACGGCGTCGACATCGTCATCAACGATTTTACGTACGTTCGCGAGCGCGCCAATAAGCTACGGGCGCTGCTGGTAACCCACGGCCACGAAGATCACATCGGCGGCATTCCGTACTTTGCCAAAGAGTTTATGCAAACGCCGATCGTCGGCACGCCGCTGACGATCGCCCTCATTAAAGCGAAGTCGCGCGAGCAGCATCTCAACGAGGCGACCTTTACTCAGATCCAACCCGGAAGCCGCGCGCGGTACGGTTCGATCGAAGCCGAATTCATCCACGTCAATCATTCGGTTTCCGGCGCATGTTCGCTCGCGCTGCGCATGCCGGTCGGGACCATTTTCCACACGGGTGACTTCAAGTTCGATCAAACGCCGATCGACGGAAAGCCCGCGGATTTTGCCAGAATCGCCCGCATCGGCGATGAGGGCGTGCTCTGCATGCTCTCCGACTCTACCAATGCGGAGCGACCCGGCCATACGCTCTCCGAACGGATGGTCGGCGAGGCCTTCACCTCGATATTTTCGCACGCGAAAGGACGCATCGTCGTCGCGTCCTTTGCTTCGAACGTGCCGCGCATCCAGCAAACCGTCGATCACGCCGTACGGTTCAATCGAAAGATTGCATTCCTCGGGCGCTCGATGCGCAACGTCGTCCACTTTGCCGGCGAGCTCGGGTATCTACGGATTCCGGGGCAGACGGTCGTTCGGATCGAGGACGTCGACGCGTATCCTCCCGAACAGATCGTCGTCATGACGACGGGATCGCAGGGGGAACCGATGAGCGGCCTTTCGCGTATGTCCGTGCGCGATCATCAGCAGTTCAAGATCGTCCCGGGCGACACGGTCGTCATTAGCGCCACCCCGATTCCCGGCAATGAAAAGAGCGTCCACAAGACGATCAACAACCTCGTTAAGCTCGGGGCCATCGTGATTCACGGAACCGACGGGCGTTCGCACGTCTCGGGTCACGCGTCGCAAGAAGAGCTTTTGCTGATGCTCAACCTCGTGAGGCCGGAATTTCTCATCCCGGTCCACGGCGAATATCGCATGCTCGATGCGCACAAGCAGCTCGCGGTGCGCACGGGGATTGAGGCCGGAAACGTCTTCGTCGTCGAAGACGGCGACGTGCTGGAGTTCACGCACGAGTATGGCGATAAGGTCGGAAAAACGTATGGCGGCAACGTCTTCGTCGACGGATCCGGAATCGGCGACGTGGGCCAAGCCGTTCTACGTGACCGTAAGGCCCTTTCTAACGACGGCATCATCATGGTCGTCGTTGCAATCGATAGCGAAGAGGCCCGCGTCATCGCCGGCCCGGACCTGATCTCGAGAGGCGTCTTCTATCTTCCGGAAGCCGGCGGCGTGCTCGACGAGTTACGCGGCGAGCTGCGCGCTACGATAGAAGGAATCTCAGTCGATGCGATTCGCGACGTTGACGCCGTGAAGGAGCATATTCGCAGCGCTTTGGCCGGCGGGGTTTACGCACGCACCAAACGCCGTCCCATCGTCATTCCGGTGGTAATGGAAGTCTAGCCGTGTCGTCCTTCGACTCCGCTCAGGGCGACACCGAGCGAAGTCGAGGGGCTCAGGGTGACACAGACTCAGGTGACACCGAGGGTGGAGCGATGCGAGCGATTACGGCGTCGGTGAACTCGGTCGTCGTCGCGTGGCCGCCTAAATCGGCGGTCGCGACGCCCTCACCGACGGCAGCAACCGCAGCGTCGTAGATGGCTTGCGATATACGGATCGCGCGAGGATCGGGCATATAAGAGAGCGCCGCAGCGGCCGCCAAAATCATTGCCAATGGATTCGCAACGTCCTTGCCCTCTAAGCGCGGGGCGGTGCCGTGCGGCGCCTCGGCCATAACGATTGAGGGTGTCAAGTCCTCGGGCTGGCCCGGTTTCGTAGGAGAGAATGCCAAAACGACCGACTCGGCGCCGGCAATCGAGCCGAAAAGCTGCATCACTAAATCGGAGAGGCAATCGCCGTCCCGATTGAGTGCCGGAATTACCAGGGGCCCGTCGCCCGCGGCGGAGAGCAGCAACGCATAGGTCGCATCGATTAGCTGCGGATCGTAGACAACGCCCGGATGGCGCCGCGCGGCAGCGTCCATCTCCTCTTTGAGCATGCCTTCGTAGACCGGACTGACGGTATATTTCGGGCCGCCGAAAACCGTCGCACCAACCTTCTCGGCGTGTACGAAGGCGTACTCGGCAACGTAGCGGCAGATGCGCCGCTCGATCGTTTCGGTGCGTTGCGCGATCTCGTCGATCCCTTCGCCGCTGCGCCATTCCTTCGCACCGTATGCGTCGCCGACGGCCATTCGAACGACTGAAATCGGCGCGTGAATTCCGCCGACGGGACGAACGCGCGGGAGTCTGCGGCCGGTTCGCACGATGACGCTCGCCCCGATCGCATCGCGAAGGATTCGGTTGGGCGAACCAACGTCGCCTTGGCCCTCCGGCGTCACGGTCGCGGCTTTGAGCCCGACGCGGTGTCGCTTCAACGCGTCTGCGGCATCAAACACCACAAGGTTGTCGGTTGCGCGCCTGTTGGTGAGCGAAAGATCGTAACGTTCGAGTTGAAGCTGCAATCCAATCACTGACGGATCGAGTACGCGCAATGCTTCGACCAGCAACTCTTGTCCGGTTTGATCGCCCTCGAGGACGACCAGCGTCGGCGTCGTCAAAATGAACTCCCGCTGTGACGAAGAAGAGATAGTTTCGATGGCACGCACCCGCCGGCGAGCGTTTGCGAGGAACCGGCTCAACCTCGAGATCGTCGGGATTGCCGCCGTCGCATTCGCCGTTCTCTGCGGTCTCGCCCTAGCATTTCCGCACCATGCCGGCAGCGTCGGCAGCTCGACCGCCGCGGTGCTGCGCCAACTCTTTGGAGGTGCGGCTCCACTTTTCCCGGTGCTCGTTGCGCTGCTGGGTGCAATCGTTTTTCTAGAAGTGAACGTGCCTCGCATGATTGCCGGACTCGGCACCAGCGCGTTGGCATATTTCTTAATTCTCGACGCAATGTTCGGTTCGGGTGGACCGAAGCGCGGGGGCGCCGCTGGTTCCGATATCTGGTGGGCCCTGCACGCGCTCGTCGGCGGTGTCGGCGCATGGATCGTGCTCTGCGTGGCCCTTCTTTCACTGACGCTTTGGCTCACGGGGGCCAGCGCGAAACAACTTATTGGGCGCACGATCGTTTTTTTTGGCGGCCTGCGACCACCGGCAATCCCGGAGCTTCCAACGTTCGGTGTAAGCTTGGCGCGCGGCCACGAATCGCTGCGCGAGGCGTTCGCGCTGCCGCTGCAGCCGGTGATTTCAGCTCCGGTCGAAGACGACCCACTCGTCGAGCAGCCCAAAGAGCGCGTTGCTGCAACCGAAGTCGTCGCGCCGAGCCAAAAAGCGCCGCCGGGTCAAACCTCCGTAAGGCCCGTCGGAAGCACAGCCTACCGTCTTCCCGATCTTTCGCTCTTCGACGCGCCGCCGAGCCAAACGATCGACGATTCCAATCGAGCGCACGTTCTCGAAGACACGCTCGCGAGCTTCGGCGTCGGGGCGAAGGTTTCGCACATCGAGCGTGGACCGTCGATTACGCGCTACGAGCTCAAACCCGAGCGCGGCGTCAAGATCTCACGGATCGCATCGCTCGCCGACGATTTGGCCCTTGCCTTGGCCGCGACGAGCGTACGCATCGAGGCACCGATTCCTGGAAAATCCGCGGTCGGCATCGAGATTCCCAACCTCACCGTCGCCATCGTCACGATTCGCGAGATTCTCGATGCGGTTCCAAATCGCGGCCAAGTGCCACCGCTCTGGATGGCGCTCGGAAAGGACATCACCGGCCGTCCCGTGATCGGCGATCTTTGCAAGATGCCGCACCTCTTGGTTGCTGGTGCGACGGGCGCTGGGAAGTCGGTTTGTCTGAACATGATCATTGCTTCCCTTTTGGTTAGTGCGACGCCCGACCAGCTGCAGATGTTGATGATCGATCCTAAGCGCGTCGAGCTCGCCGTCTTCAACGGAATCCCTCACCTCATCAAAGACGTAATCGCCGATCCGCGGCTAGCAGCCGGCGCGCTCTTCGAGATGACCAAAGAGATGGAGTCGCGCTACGAGCGCTTCGCCAAAGCCTCCGTTCGTAAGATCGAAGAGTACAACGCCAAATATGCCGACGAGCGTCTGCCTTACGTCGTAATCGTCATCGACGAGCTGGCCGACCTCATGCTCGTCGCCCCGGCGAAAGTCGAGACGACGATAATGCGCCTCGCGCAGCTCGGCCGCGCGACGGGCATTCATCTTCTCGTCGCGACGCAGCGTCCGTCGGTCGACGTCATCACTGGTCTCATCAAGGCAAACGTGCCGTCGCGCATCGCGTTTGCAGTGAGTTCTCAGGCCGACTCTCGCGTCATCCTCGACATGAACGGAGCGGAGCGGCTGCTCGGCCGCGGCGACATGCTCTATCTGCCGATCGATGCACCGAAGCCGATCCGCGCGCAGGGCGCGCTGATTACCGCATCTGAGGTAAACCGGCTCGTCGAGTTCTGGGCCCGTCAATCCCGCCCCGACAATCTGTTGGACGTCGAAGTCGTTCCAGTGGGCGACGAGGAGCTAGCGCAACGCGACACCGACCCGCTTTGTTACCAGGCTGCGAGGTTCATCATTGAAACCAATTACGCGTCAACGGCCGCGCTGCAATCTCAGTTTTCGATCGGTCATCCCCGTGCGGTGCGCTTGATGCGGCAGCTTGAAGAGTTCAAAGTCGTCGGACAGCACGAGGGGACGAAGCCACGAAAAATTCTCGTCGGTGTGCCTGAGCTGGAACTGATGGCCCCGCGTTTGGGTAAAGGCCAAACCGCGCAACAAGACCTTTTTGCAAGCGGCGAATAGTGACGATCCGAGGGCACGCTCCAGCAACGTGGGTAGCCGGTGCGCTCGCGTCCTTCGGTCTTTTCGCATTGCTGGGAAACCTGGTGACGTCTCACGGTGAGCCGTTGGCATTCCTCGCCTGGGAGGGGTCGCTGTTGAATCATTCGACGCTTGTCGCATGGTGGCTGACCTGGGCCTGTTATGCTCAGGTCTTGATTCCGGTTTGCATCGCGCTCTTTATTATTGCGGCGCTTCTGCCGGCCTGGCGCGTCCGAATCGCGATGAGCGTCTTCACGCTCTTGCTCTGCTGGCGCGGCGCCGACTTCTTCCAGCATTATTTTGCGCGACTGCGACCCGGCGATTGGGTGGTCAAGCACGAGACGACGTTTTCATATCCGAGCTCGCATGCGGCGATCGCGGTTGGATTTTATGGTCTTTGGGGAGCGCTGTTCTACTTCTCTGAGCTTCCCAGGAGGGTTCGCATGGTTGCGGCCACCTTGCTTGCAATGTTCGCGCTCGCCATTTGCTGGGCACGCCTGGCACTCGGGGCGCATTACCTGACTGATTTGATCGGAGGCGCGCTGCTCGCCGCAGCGGTTGTCTGTGCGACGGTAGCGTTGGTTACGGCCGTCTTCGGTCGCGTTGCGGGGCCGGATTACCCCAAGGAGAATAGGGCCGTATGACCTTCGCCGACCCCTTGCTGCTGGAAGCTGAACGCAAGCTCGATAATGGCGTGCCTCTCTCGATGCAGGACGGTCTCGCGCTGTATCGCACCGCCGACCTGCACGGTCTGGGGCGGCTTGCCCGGCGTGCCAAGGAACGGAAAAGCGGCAAGAAGGTCTTTTACGTTCTCAATCGTTACATCAATTCGACCAACGTCTGCTTTGCGGGATGTACGTTTTGCTCGTTCGCGGCCGACGAGTTCAAGGAACCCGAGCGCGTCTTTCGCATGACGCCCGACCAGGTCTTCGCCAAGGCCATCGAGACCGGGACGAACTTCAATCAGATCCATATAGTCGGCGGTCACGACCCGCGTCAGCTTTCGCTCGACTACTGGCTGCCGTTGATGCGCCGCTTCAAGACGGCTCTGCCCCACGTGCAGCTCTCGCTCTTTACCGCCGCCGAAATCGAGTACATGGCAAAGCGTCACCGGCTGGCGTTTCCCGCAATCATCGCCGCATTAAAGGAAGCCGGCCTCAATAACGTCAACGGCGGCGCGGCAGAGATATTCGCCGATGCGACGCGCGCCAAGATCTGCCCGAACAAGGTTTCGACCGATAATTGGCTTGCGATTCATGAGGAGCTGCACCGACAAGGCATTGCGAGCAACGCGACGATGCTCTACGGACATATCGAATCGATCGAGGATCGCGTCGACCACCTCATTCGCTTGCGCGAATCGCAAGAGCGCTCGCCGGGGTACAATGCTTTCATTCCACTGGCATTCCATCCCGACGGCAACGAGCTGTCGTACTGCGGCTGGACAACCGGGCTGGACGACATTCGCACGTTCGCCGTGGCCCGCCTCATGCTGCAAAACTTCGATCACGTCAAGGCGTACTGGATGATTCAGGGCCTGAAGGTCTGCCAAGTCGCATTGCAGTTCGGCGCAGACGATATGGACGGCACCCATGGCTCTACCGATGAGGAGATGATCTATCATTCGGCGGGACCGAGCTCCGGTCAATACGTGGACGACCGCGAGTTCCGACGTTTGATCGAAGAAGCCGGCTACGAGCCCGTGCGCCGTAACTCGACGTACGAGGAATTCCCTTGGGACTGGACTCCGGAACCGCTTTTGTCGCCCTTCGACGAAGTTTATCCCGAGCGAAGGCGAGGGTCTCAGGGTGACAAAAGCCATTCCCCCGAGCCCACCACGGTGTCATCCTGAGCGGAGGTGTGTCATCCTGAGCGGAGTCGAAGGATGACCTTGCGGTGTGGCCGGATCAAGTACACCAACGACTTGCCGATCTATGCGGCATTTGATTTCGGCGCGCTCGAGTATCCAGGCTCGTTACGCGCCGATACGCCCGCATCCTTGAACGCGATGTTGCTGAGCGGCGAGCTGGACATGAGTCCCATCAGCGCTTTCACGTGGGCTGCGAACGCACAGGATCTCGTGCTTCTGCCGGATCTTTGCATCGGCGCGCGCGACGAGGTCGTTTCCGTCGTGCTCGTCTCCCCGGTTGCGC
Organism: Candidatus Cybelea sp.; assembly: GCA_036521295.1. Taxonomy (GTDB): domain Bacteria; phylum Vulcanimicrobiota; class Vulcanimicrobiia; order Vulcanimicrobiales; family Vulcanimicrobiaceae; genus Cybelea. The sequence goes on from DATDIA010000122.1 coordinate 7,330, forward strand.
CGGCGATGCTCGATGCAACGCCCATTTTCGTAACGCAGGAGTCCGCAAGCGGTCGCTACTTACTGCGCGTTATCCTCGAGCGCCGATATCGCGTTCGGCCCAGGTACGTTGACGAAGCTCTTCCGTTAGAACGGGCGCTTCGGGGCGACGCGACCCTGCTGATCGGCGATTCGGCGATCGATGCGCTCGAGCGTTTTCCTTCCGCGGTCGTCTACGATCTCGGGAAACTTTGGCACGAGTGGACCGGCCGGCAGACCGTTTTCGCCGTATGGTCCGCGCGCCGCGACGTCTACGCACGCGATCCAGCCGGCGTGCATGCCTGCATTCACGCGCTCACCGATGCCTACACCTGGTCGCGCTCGCACACTGATGAAGTCGTCGCGCTCGCGCAGCGCGCGATACCGAGGCCTCACGGCTTTTACGAACGCTATTACGGCAAGCTCAACTTCACGCTCCACGTTGCCGCGCGCAGTGGACTCGCGGCCTTTTGCCGCGAGCTAGTCGAAATCGAAGCGATTGCGGCGCTCCCTCCCTTTACTGAGGTCGTTGGTGCGATCGCTAGCTAGCCTACTCGATGGCGCCGCCTCGGGCGCCCGACTCGAGTTCGACGAGGGCGTGCGGCTGTACAACGAAGCCGACATCCACGAGCTCGGCGCGGCCGCGCACGCGCGTCGCCTGCAGATGCACCCGCAAGACGTCGTCACCTACGTCATCGATACGACCATCAACTACACAAATATCTGCAACGTGCATTGTACTTTCTGCGCGTTCTTCCGGCCCGAGCACCATAAAGAAGGCTATACCATGTCGCACGATCGCGTGCTGGAGCGCGTCAAGCACGCGGTGGACCAGGGCGCGACCCAGATCATGATCCAGGGCGGCGTCAACCCGGAACTCGGCGTCGAGTGGTTCGAAACGCTTTTCCGGCGCGTGCGGCGCGAGTATCCGCAAGCCGATCTTCATTCGCTCTCAGTGTCGGAGATCGTCGGCTTAGCACACGTCGAGCGAACCACAACACGCGACGTGCTCCGCCGGCTGAAAGAAGCGGGCATGAAATCGCTCCCTGGCGCCGGTGCAGAGATCCTCGTCGAACGCGTGCGCAAGCGTATCTCGGCGCGCAAAGTAAAGCCTCACGAGTGGCTCGGCGTGATGCGCGAAGCCCAATCGCTGGGAATGCCGACCACCGCGACGATGATGTTTGGTTCGATCGAAACGGCTGCGGAACGCGTCGAGCACTTACACGTGCTGCGTGAGCTTCAAGACGAAACCGCCGGGTTTACCGCCTTCATACCCTGGTATTACGTTCCGTTCAAAACGCCGTTGCGCGGCAGAGAAGCGACCGGGTTAGAGTACTTGCGAGTGCTGGCGATCTCGCGGCTCTACCTCGACAACTTCCCGCACCTGCAAGCTTCGTGGCTGACGCCCGGCCTGAAGATGGGACAGCTCGCGCTCTTTTACGGCTGCGACGACATGGGCGGTACGATCATCGAGGAGCGCGTCGTCCACGATGCCGGAAGTACGAACGAAGCGACCCGTCGCGATATCGAAAACATCATCACCGGTGCCGGCTTCAAACCGGTCGTCCGCGACACGTACTGGAATTTACGCCACCACGCGGCTCTCGCAACCGCGGGCTAGCGCTAGAACGACGCGGTGATGGTCGCGGCGCCGAGTACTTCTTCACTGGTCGGATCGAGCAGCGCAACTAACTGACCGGGGGTTACGGCGCGCTGCGCCTTTGAAAAGCGCAGCCGCAGCGAGCCATCGTCGCGCACCATCGCCAAAGCCTCTGAAGGAGCGCCACGATAGCGGATCATCGCTCGCACTGCCGTCTCGCCGCCGCGGAAACGCTCGGGCCGTATGAGGTTGAGATCGTCGGCGTCGAGCTGGTCGCTGAGCAGCTCCTCTTCGCGACCCACGACGAGCGTATTCGTTTCCGCGTGGATGCGGGTAACGTACCGCGCACCGTCGTTGCTCGCGGGGAGGCGCGCTCGCTGACCGATCGTGTACGACGCAATACCGGCGTGCTCGCCGATCCGTTCGCCGCTCGTCGCGACCACCGGGCCGCGCGCGTGGATCTGCGGATTCAAACGCGATAGTACCGAGCGATAATCGGCGCCTTCAACGAAACAAATGTCCTGCGACTCGGATTTATCGTGAACGGGGAGGTGCATACGCCGCGCATGCGCGCGCGTCGTCGCCTTGTCAAGTTCGCCGAGCGGAAGCAAGAGACGCGCGAGCTGCGTCGGAGTCAGTTGCGCCAGCGCGTACGCTTGGTCCTTTGCATGCTCGTTGCGGAAGAGATGCGGGCCGTCCTCACGGCGTTCGAGGCGCGCGTAATGTCCCGTTGCGACGTAGCGCGCGCCGAGCCGATCGGCGTATTGCGCGAGGGTCCCTAGCTTCACGAAATTGTTACAAGCAACGCACGGATTCGGCGTGCGGCCCGCGGCATACTCATTGACGAACCGCTCGACGACGCTGCGCCGAAAGACTTCTTCGAAGTCGAGGACGTAGTGCGGGATGCCCAGGGACGCGGCGCTCGCGCGAGCATCGTCGAAGTCGTCAATGCCGCAACAGCTCTTGGCATGTGCGGGTCTTGACGGGGAATACATTTTCATCGTGATTCCGAGGACGTCGTAACCGTTTTCCATCAAGAGACCGGCAGCAACCGCCGAGTCGACGCCGCCGCTCATCGCCGCGATAACGCGTTCTTTAGCCATGTGACGTGGAACAGGATAACATTAGGGCGGGGCTAACTCAAAGCCCCAATGGCAGGAGCCCAGGACGCACTGGGTGAGCGGTTTCGTAGGGCACGCGAGGCGCGCGGTCTTTCTCTTTCCGACGTTGCCGAGCAAATCAAAATCCGGGCGCTCTATCTGGCGGCTATCGAAGACGAGAATTGGAAGGCAATCGGTGTGCCGGTCTATGTCCGCGGCTTCCTTCGTACGTACGCGCGCTTCCTGGGCATCGACCCCGAAGAAGCCGTCGCGGCTTTCAACCGAACGCAGCCGACGCCGCCTCCACCGCCCGGTGAGGAGCGCAAGTCGACCAGGCGCGACGTGCAAGCGGCGAGGCGCGGCTCGCCTCTCGTTTGGATCGCCGCGGCCGTTGCCGTGCTGCTCATTGCTTTTGTCGTCTACAACGAGCTCACCATGCGAGGGATTCAGTTCGCGCCGAGCACGGCGAGGGCTAGCGCCGCTCCCTCATCGACGGTGGCCGCCCCGGTAATTCCACCGCCGAACCCGAAACGCGAGGCGGCATTGGCGGGCGCCAACACGCTGGCTCTCGTGCTCTCCGCCCCCTCGTGGCTCAGGGTAACGGTTGACGGCAATGTTAGCATGGAGGGTACGTTTCCCGCCGGAACGTCCAAGAAGTTCCACGGCAAAAATGCTGTGGTGCGCCTCGGCAACG
>DATDIA010000123.1:0-4326 GCA_036521295.1 Candidatus Cybelea sp.
CGCGCAAAATCTTTGGGGCGTCTGGACGCAGGTCTTTTCAGGGCTCGCGATCGTGACGTTCTTCGCTCTCGGCTATCAATATCTCGGTGCCACCGAGACGGGCGGGGTTCGGCCGGCGACGCCGCGCAGCGGCCGCACGGAAGCGGCCTCTGCGGAGGCGGCTCAAGGCGGCGCGCGCGACTGGTTCGATCCGCGTGAGGGTTTGGCGGCAATGCGCGTGCCGCTCGACTACGCAATCATGACAGCTCTGGGCATTGGGAACTTCATTCTGTCGTTCGTCGGCTACTGGTGGCCGCCCGACAAAGTTTTCGACGAAATTTACTTCGCCCGGGCCGGCGAAGAGTATCTGCAAAATCTACGAATTTACGAGAATACGCATCCGCCGCTGAGCAAGCTCTTGATCACCTTCTCGATGATGCTTTTCGGCGGCATGCCGGCCGGCCACGGGCTAGGCGGGTGGACTGGCCTAAACGCCATCATCGGGCACCTGAGCAACGGCGACAACTCATACGGCTGGCGCTTTCTCGACGTGGTCTTCGGCGCGTTCGTGGTGATGCTGCTCTATGTCTTCGCAAAACGAGTCACCGGTTCGACGGTGTTCGCGACAATCACCGCCCTGCTGCTGACCTTTGACGGCATGCATTTCGTTCAATCGCGCATCGCAACTCCCGAAGGCTTCGTGGTCTTCTTTGCCACGCTCGCCGTGTACGCGTTTTATCGCTTCTGGATAAGCTCGCAGGTCGGCTTGCGTGCCCACGTCGCGGTGCCGGCATGGGGATTCGTCGCAGGTGCCGCGACCGCGTTGGCGATCGGTGTCGCGCTGGGTCAAGCCTGCCGCGTCCTTTGGGGGTTCGATGCAGCGGCGACCGTCGTCGTGACGCTCTACATCGCGTCTCTTTCGTACCTGCTGGTGCGTTACATGGCGTTTACGCGATTTTTTGGCGACGGTCGGCGCGAGCTAACGTACGCCGAGGGCTCGTACGCGCTTCGGAGCGACGCCGGAACGGCAATTTTTGCTGCCGATGGCGGTACGATCGACGCGCGAGGCCGAATTCAACGCGGCGCAATCTCACAGGCTAGGGGCGGCGCGTTGGTTTATAAAGAGGATCCGCTGACGATCGAGTACCGGCGCGATGCGACCGTGAGCTACGATACCCCCGACGGCGAGGCCATTTACGCCGACGATCAGATTCGCGCAGGGGGAGCCGTCGAAGAGGGCCGTTCCTCGAAGCTCTGGCTGGTTCTCTTCACGGTTGCATTAGGCTTGCTCGTCAGTACTAAGTGGTACGGCGTCATGGGATTCGGCGTGAGCTTCGTCGTGTTGATCTTCGTGTGGCTGCAGTGTCACTTCGACCTTCGGCGTCCCACCCTTTGGGGAAATCCGCGAGGATTTCGGATCGACGCCGCGCTCACGACGATCGTACTGGTGAGCGCGACGGTCTACGCCCTCGTTTGGGTACCGGATCTCGCGCGTCATTCGCCCGACCCCGGCGAAATCCACAATGCCAACGACCTCGTCTATCGCCAGTATTCGATGTTCGAATACCACGATACGCTCAAAGCGACGCATCCGTACTCTTCGAAATGGTGGGAGTGGCCGATCGACTACGTGCCGATCGCCTACTTCTATCAAGATCACCGCAAAGACCCGACCAATCCCAGCGGATGCTGCGTCTACGAGATCACCTCGATGCCCAATCCCGTGATCCTTTGGTTCGGCTTGGTCTGCGTGCCGTGGGTTGCGGTCTTGGCTTGGCGCGAACGCAATAAAGCGTACGCGCTGATCGTGATCACGTACCTACTCCAGTGGTTGCCGTGGATACGCTCGCCGCGCATCACATTCGCCTACCATTTTTACGTGGACATCCCGCTGATCTGTTTGTGCAACGTCATAATACTGCAGCGTCTCTGGCGGTGGGCACAGCGCCGTGACGGCGGACGCTGGCTGGGAGGGCTTGGCGTGGGCGCCTACGTGGCGGCGGCGGCAGTGGGCTTCGTCTTCTTCTATCCGATTTTGGCTGCCCATCCGATTAGCTGGAGCGCTTGGCACGCGCGGATGTGGTTCCCAACCTGGATTATCGGACCCGGTTAGAGAAGACCCACGAGATGTCGGGACACTCGAAATGGCATAACATAAAACTGAAGAAGGGCAAAGCAGACGCCCAGCGCGGCGCCCTGTTTACCAAGCTGAGCAAGGAAATCATCCTTGCCGCACGGGGCGGCTCGTCGGACCCCGAGGCCAATTATCGTCTTAAGATGGCGATAGAAAAGGCGCGAGCGTTCAACATGCCGCACGAAAACATCAAGCGCGCCATCGCACGAACCTCCGGGCAGAACAACGAGCGTGAAATCGAGGAGATTCGCTACGAGGGCTACGGTCCGCACGGGTTAGCGGCGGTGGTCGACGCGGCCACCGATAATCGCAATCGTACCGCGGGCGAATTGCGCTTTCTCTTCAGCCGGCACGACGGGGCCCTCGGCGAGAGTGGCGATGTTGCATGGATGTTCGACCCGGTAGGCGTCGTCGAAATCGATCCGGCCGGAAAATCGGAAGAGGCGCTGATGGAAGAGGCGCTCGTCGACGGTGTCGACGACATCGAGTATGACGAAGACCTGGCCGTTATCTACACCGAGCCGACGCACCTAGCAGATGTGCGCGACGGCCTTCGCGCTCGCGGCGCGAAGGTTTCGGACGCCTATCTCGGGATGCGCGCCAAGACGAAGGTTGAATTGCACAACGGTGAGCTCTCGTCGGCCCTGGCCTTTCTCGAGGCCCTGGAAGAACACGAAGACGTGCAGCGAGTCTTTAGTAATCTGGATTTTACTCACGTACCCGCGGAGGCACTCGCCTGAGGTCGTCGCTCCGTTCGTCCTTGCCGCGCGAATGGCTTTTCCCGACCGTGCTCGTTATATTCGTCGCAGTCGTCGTCTGGTTCGGGCGCCAAATCTACGATTTTCTCCTACCCTCGGCCGCAACGGTCACGGTGCCGTCGTTCGTCGGACAAACGCTCAGCGACGCGAATGCCGAGATTGCGCGATTAAAGCTCAGTTCCGCAGTCGTCGATCACACCACGAGCGATCGCTATCCAAAGGACGTCGTCATCATGCAGCGTCCCGAAGCCGGCGATCAGGTGCGGCAGGGCAGGCAGGTTTCGTTCATAATCAGCGACGGCATCGTCGCGCGTTTGATGCCCGACCTGCGCTATCAGTCCATGCGCGAAGTCGAGCTCGATCTCTCGCACGCGCATCTGCAGCTGGGGAGAGTCGCATACGCGCGAAGCGACCTCATTCCTGAAGCGCATGTCATTTCGCAGAATCCGGCGCCTCTGGTGAGCGTTCATGAAGGCGACGTCGTCGCACTGGTCGTTAGCCGGGGCGGGCGCGCGAACCTGACCGTCCCGGGCTTTGTCGGTCTTACGATCGATCAGGCGCGCACGCTTGCAGCACAGGCCGGTATCAAGCTTGGTCAGGTGGTCTGGACGCCGCTGGGAAAGGACGGACCGCCGCACGGGATGGTGGCTCGTCAGGTCCCCCGCCCGAAGGCAAAGATCGCTTCGTACGATCCGGTGGCGTTACAGGTCAGCGCGGGGCCAAACGAATCCGGTTATGTGTTTCGCCAAGTTCGCGTGCTCGTCTCGGTCCCCGAGTCGGAAAACGAGCAGAACGGCGAGCAACTCGATGTACGTCTTTCGCTCACCGATGCAACCGGCCGATACGATCTCTACCACGCCTTCGCCGAACCCGGACAAAAGCTCGACTTTACCGTGACGGCAATCGGCACGTCTTTGTTGGACATGTACGTCAACAATGCGCTGGTGAGCGAAACACGCCTTGGCACTGAGCCGCCGAAAGTCTATGGCACCAAACGCCCATCGCCTTCTCCGCAAGCGTCGCCCTGACGACACGCGGCCTACGTCATCCTACGCCTTTCGAGTCGCTCAGGACAGGCTTCGGCGAAGGGCGAAGGGAGAGCCGATGACCATCCTGGCGCCCTCACTGCTCTCTGCCGATTTTGCGTGCATTGCCGAGCAAATCGCGATCGTACAAGACGGCGGCGCCGAGTACATGCACCTCGATGTCATGGATGGACGCTTCGTTCCAAACATCACGTGGGGGCCGAAGATCATCGGAGATTTGCGCAGGATCTCGCCTTTGGTTTTCGATGCGCATTTGATGATCGTCGAGCCGGAGCACTATGTCGATGCATTTCGCGCCGCGGGATGCGATCGCATCACCTTTCATTTGGAGGCCACGTTCCACGCGCAGCGGTTGCTCTCTCACATTCGCGATTTGGGAGCGAAGCCCGGGCTTGCAATTTGTCCGCAG
>DATDIA010000124.1:0-3576 GCA_036521295.1 Candidatus Cybelea sp.
CGTGGAGTCGGCGAAGGGTCGATTTGAGGAGATCTTGACGTGCCGGAAGTACGGCTCGAACGCATGTTGCGGGTTCCAGCGGACCTCGCATACGAAGCGCTCGGCAATACGCTGCAGGCCATTGCCGACCAGGAAGGTCCGTGGCGCGGCTTCGCATTGCATGTCAGCTTAGGCGATCTGCACCTGCCGGACGTCGGCTACATTGCCGTGCCGATTCAGCTGAGCGTGACGAAGAATCCCGAAGGCACGCAATCGTTCGCACTCAGTTTCAAAGCCGCCAACCTTTCGGCCGCATTTCCCGAGTTCGAGGGGACCATGGGCGTAGAACCACGCGCCATTGGCGAGTGCGCGCTGTTTTTTCGCGGCGTTTACGAGCTGCCGCTGCAGCTTGTCGGAAAGCTGCTCGACGCCGCATTGACGCCCAACGTAGCAGACCGTTCGCTCGAGAACTTCGTGGACGAAATCGGCGCTGCATGCGAAGCGCGCGTAAATCAACAGGAAGCAGACTTCGCTCGTTACCATTTTTACGCTAAAAATCTTCGGTGAGCGGCGCGCAAGCGGGGTGCTGCATCGTAGGCGGCGGGCCGGCCGGAATGATGGCCGCGATGCTCTTCGCTCGCGCCGGGGTCCGAACCGTTTTGCTCGAGAAGCACGCCGATTTCTTGCGCGACTTTCGAGGCGATACGATCCATCCTTCGACGCTAGAAGTGATGGACGAGCTCGGCTTGCTCGAAACATTTCTGAAGCGCCCGCACCAAGAAGTAACCACGCTGGCCGGTAACCTAGGCGACGTGCTCGTTACGGTGGCGGATTTTCGTCATCTGCCGACCCGCTGCAAATTCGTCGCTTTCATGCCCCAGTGGGAGTTTCTGAACTTTTTGGCTGAAGAGGCGAAGCGTTTTCCGTGCTTCGACCTGCGCATGCAGGCCCGCGCTGAGGAGCTAATTTGGGAGAACGGCCGTGTCGCCGGCGTACGCGCGCAGACGCCGTCGGGCCCGCTGGAAATACGCGCCGATCTCACGATCGCGGCCGACGGTAGAGAATCTGTCGTGCGCCGTTACGCGGGGCTTGACGTCAGGGAGCTTGGCGCACCAATGGACGTTCTTTGGTTGCGATTGACCAAACGCCCCGATGACCCGCATCAAACCTTTGGGTACATTCGGGACGGCCGCATCATGGCGCTGATCGATCGGGGGGCCTATTGGCAATGCGCGTACGTCATTCCAAAAGGCACGCTCGCCGAAATGCAAACGCGCGGCTTGGACGAGTTTCGGCGGCAGGTTGGCGCGATCGTGCCGTTCTTGGGCGATCGTGTCGGCGAGATCGAGCGCTGGGACGACGTCAAGCTGCTGACGGTCCGCGTGAACCGCTTACGGCAGTGGTACCGCTCCGGTCTCATCTGCATCGGTGATGCCGCGCATGCGATGTCGCCGATCGGCGGGGTCGGCATCAACCTCGCGATCCAGGATGCGGTCGCAGCGGCAAATATGCTCGGTCCCAAGCTCTTGCGCGGTGGCGTCTCGGTGGGAGACCTGCGCGCCGTTCAGCGGCGGCGCGAATCGGCCGCGCGGTTGACGCAAGCCGTGCAGCTCTTCATTCAGAGCAAGATCATCGGCCGGGTTCTTGCTAACGGCAAGACGCCGCTCTTGCAGCGGTTACCTGGGCTCGTTCGATGGTTTCCCTTTCTACCGCGCATTCCCGGACGGTTAGTCGGCGTTGGCTTCCGGCCCGAGCACCTCAACCGTACCGCGCTTGAAGAAAACGCGGTTATTTGAAAACGACCCCTGCTTCTTGAACCTCTTGATACGGTAACAGCCAGACGAGCGATTCGTCATGCAAGTCCACCACTTGCACGCGGTTTCCAAACGGATCGACGAAATCGCAGCGAAAGTGCGGAAGCAGGTTGATTCCATACTTCGTCGTCAGTTTCTCCCGAACTTGCGCGAGCTGCGCTTCGTCGCGGACGATGAGACCGAAGTGACGGGTGCCGCTGGGCCGAACCTTGTCAACCTCAAACATTGCGAGAAACTGGTGCTCGCCGATCTTGAAAAACGCGTCGCCTTCGCCTTCGTCGAGCTTTTCGAGATCGAAGACGTCCCGATAAAATGCGACCGCCTTCTCGATGTCGTCGACTTCGATCGCGATGTGATTGATTCCATAGACTTTGACGCTCATAGTCGTCTCTACCCGCACGGGAGCGAGATGGTTACCCGCGTGCCCGAACCGAGCCGGCTCTCGATGGCGATCGTGCCGCCGACGCGTTCGACGGCCCGCTTTGCGATCGCGAGGCCGAGTCCCGAACCCTCGCCGCTGCGGTCACCTCCGCGATAAAAACGGTCGAATGCATGCTCGACGTCCGCAGGCTCCATTCCGGGGCCGCGGTCGCCGACTGCGACGGTTACGCGGTCGTCGTTATTCGATACGTCGACGGCGATCGGCGAATGCGGCGCGTAGCGAACCGCGTTCTCGATGACGTTTTTGATCGCTTCATAGAGCTCGTCTTCGTCGGCTTCCACGATGCAGGGCAACGGCGGAGCGGCCACGACGATGCGCCGATCTCCGGCGAGCGGTTGCAGCGCATCGGCGCCACGCCTGGCGGCTGCGGCCACGTCGACGCGCTCGGTGCGGGGCGGCACGGGTCGCTCGAGTCGTGCGAGAAAAATGAGTTGCTCGATCGCGGCCCGCATGCGACGGCTTTGCGCCAGCATCGTTTCGTACACATGTCCGACGCCGGCGGCGTCGCCAACCACGCCCTGCTGCAAAATCTCGAGATATCCCATGACGACCGTGAGCGGCGTCCGCAACTCGTGACCGGCATCGGCTATAAATTGACGCATCTGTAACTCGTTGCGCTCGCGCTCCACCGTGGCTGTCGTCAAGCGATGGGCGACGTCGTTGTAGGCCACGGTGAGCTCGCGTAAGCTGGTGTCGTCGATATGCAGCGGCTCGGGTGAGAAGTCGCCCCCGGCGATACGGCGCAGAGCTGACGCCACCTCTTCCAAAGGTGTGATTGCGCGCCGCGTGATCGCGCGTCCGATGAGCCAGGCGGCGAAAACCGCGACGGCGCCGATCGGCAAGACGAACGCCAAATATCGCTCCAGCAGACGAGCGAAGCCTTCGAGATCGGGGGCAACGACGACCGTTCCGGTGCCGACCTTTACGATAGATGGACGAAGGCCGAGCACGTCGGCGACGACGCGCGTGAAACGTCCGGGCGCGATCCCGTTGCCGGGGCCGCTCTGCGCTAGGAGCCGACGCTGCTCGTCATAAACGCGCACCGCGACCCGCGGACCGCTCGTTCCATTCACGAGCTGGCGCGCGTAGAGATCCAATGGACGATGTAAACGTTCGTATGAAACTGCGCGCTGCGTAACGCGTTGCGCATCGGCGGCAACTGCCTCGTTCAACGTCCCAATGTAGAGTAGAAAGGCGAGTACGCTTGTCGTTGCGACGACCAAGACGATCAATGCGACCGCGAGCACAACGTAGCCGGTTGTCAGCCGCCGCGCAAAGGGCGCAAACGCTTCAGGCACGCAACGTGTATCCGGCGCCGCGAATAGTCTGGATCAGAGGGTG
>DATDIA010000125.1:0-4786 GCA_036521295.1 Candidatus Cybelea sp.
ACGCCGCGTGTCGTGCGTGGAGGAGCCACGCGACAGCAGAGCGTTTACGAAGGCTTGAGCGCGGCGTCGCAAGAGGGCGTGTTCGTCCACGACGGCGCGCGACCACTGGTGAGCGCCCTGGACGTGCGCGCGGGGATGCGCGAGGTTCGCGTGGGGCGAGCCGCGCTGCTGGCAGCGCCCGTCGTCGATACGATTAAAAGTGTTGAGCCGGCGTCGCTACGCGTCGGCGCGACGCTCGATCGAGCCACGCTTTGGGCCGCGCAGACGCCGCAGTTCGCACTGGCATCCGATCTTCGTGCGGCTCACGAGCGCGCCCGGCGCGACCGGATCGATGCGACCGACGACGCCGCTCTGCTCGAACGAATCGGCGTTGAGGTTATCGTGGTTCGATCGACGAGCGAGAACTTCAAGATAACGCGCCCCGCCGACGTTGCGCGCGCACGAGCGATTCTGCACGAGCGCTCACTCGCCGCAAGCGCCGGATGATGCGAGTCGGTCACGGCTTCGACGCGCATCGTCTCGTCGAGGGACGCGCGCTGATCCTCGGCGGCGTCCGAGTTCCTTTTGCGCGCGGAACGCTCGGCCATTCCGATGGCGACGTAGTCGCGCACGCGCTCGCCGATGCGCTGCTCGGCGCTGCAGCGCTGGATGACCTCGGGGCGCGGTTTCCCGATACCGACGAACGCTGGAAGGATGCCGATTCCATGGACCTGCTCGCGCAGTGTGCTGCCGCGGTTCGCGCGGCCGGCTTCGGAATCATCAACGTGGATGCGACGATCGTGGCGCAACGTCCGAAGCTCGCGCCCTTCATCGCACAGATGCGTGCCAACGTGGCGGCGCGTCTGGAGCTTCCCATGCAAGCCGTCGGCCTCAAGGCCAAGACGACCGAGGGCATGGGGTTCACCGGCGACGGTACCGGCCTTGCGGTCTTCGCGGTGGCGTCGTTGAACGCACCCTCTGATTGATCGCTTGGGTTAAACTGTTGCAAATGCTCTTCGATACCGTGCGAGCGGACCTGCAAGCGCCCATCGAACGCGACCCTGCGGCACGGGGGTGGCTGGACGTCGTGCTCTCCTATCCCGGCTTCCACGCGCTCGTCGCGCATCGGCTGATCCATGCTCTTTATCAGTCGGGCGTTCCCATTCTTCCCCGCTTCTTGGCGAATGTGGCGCGGTTTTTTACCCAGATCGAAATCCATCCGGCCGCATCGCTGGGTAAGGGCATCTTCATCGATCATGGATCCGGCGTGGTGATCGGTGAGACGGCGGAGGTCGGCGACGGCTGCACCATCTATCAGGGCGTGACGCTCGGCGGAACGAGTCTTTCGCATAGCAAGCGTCATCCGACGCTGGGCCGTAACGTGACGGTCGGCGTGAATTCCAGCGTCCTCGGCGCCATCGTGCTCGGCGATAATGCAAAGGTTGGCGGAGGCTCGGTCGTCGTCAAAGACGTACCCGCGAACGCAACCGTCGTCGGCGTGCCCGCGAGAATCGTTGCGCGGGACGGCAAACCCATTCGCGTCGTCTCCGATCGTCCACAAGTCGAGATGCCGGATCCGACCGCCGATGCCATCGTACGATTCGAGCGTCGGGTCGCGCAATTGGAGCAGCGATTGGCCGACTTGGAGCAAGGCGAGTCGTCCGAAGAAGAATCCTGGAGCTGGGTGATCTGACCCCTTCCGTGCTTCGGCAGAGCCCCGAGCGAGCGCAGCGAGTCGAAGGGCTCAGGATGAGAAGTACGGTTGTGCTTCGCGTTTCTCGCTATGGTAGTTTGAGGTGTTGAAGCTTTATAATACCCGCACGCGCAACGTCGAGGCGTTCGAACCATTGCGCTCGCGCGACGCGCGCATCTATGTATGCGGATTGACGCCGTCGGCTCAAGCTCATTTGGGCCACGCGCGCTCCTTTCTCTTCTTCGATGTGCTGCGGCGCTACCTCACGCACCGGGGTTTCCGCGTCACGTACGTGCAGAACGTTACCGACGTTGACGACCGCAGCATCAACGCCGCAAAGGCGAGCGGAGAAGATTACCACGCCATCGTCGATCGCTACTATGCCGAGTTCAAAGCGTCGATGCGTAAGCTCGACGTCCTGGAGTACGACGCAGAACCTTTCGCGACGCAGTACGTCGAGCCGATTCAAACGATGATTCGCCAGCTCGTCGCGGACGGCCATGCCTACGCCTCACAAGACGGCATCTATTATCGCGTGGCGACGTTTCGTACGTATGGCCGGCTTGCCAACCGCAATATCGACGAGCTGGAAGCCGGCGCGCGAGTCGAGGTGGATGAGCATAAGGAAGACCCGCTCGACTTTGCGCTCTGGAAGTTTGCCAAGCCCGACGAGCCGCGCTGGCCATTCGATCCGTATGGCGACGGCCGTCCCGGCTGGCACATCGAGTGTTCTGCGATGGCGCGGACGCTGCTCGATCCGGAAGGAACCGGCTTTGACATCCACGGTGGGGGCGCCGATTTTATCTTTCCGCATCACGAGAACGAGATCGCGCAGAGCGAACCGCTCATGGCGCGCCCGCCAATGGCAAATTTTTGGGTGCATGGCGGTCTGCTGCTTTTCGACAACCGCAAAATGGCCAAGTCGCTCGGCAATTTCGAGCCGCTCTCCGATTTGCTCGAGCGCCACGATCCGCAGGCAATCCGCTGGCTCTTTCTTCAAACCGGCTATCGCAAAGTAATGAACTTCACCGAGGATTCGATCTCGGCTGCGGCGGTCGGCCTTGGCCGGGTGAAGGCGGCCTATCGCAGCTTGGCGCTCGCCAACGGCGCCAAGGAGGCGCAGGGTCCGGAGCTTGACGCGCGCATGGAAGCGGCGCTCGACGACGACATGAACACCGCCGCGGCCCTCGCCGTTCTTTACGACTTTGCGCGACGGTCGGAGACGAGTTACAAGCGCCTGGGTTACTGGCTCGGCGTCCTCGGCGTTGCACCCAACGATTCGTGGCTTGAAGAGACGCCAGCAGAGCTTGCGCCAGACTTCGGAGAGCAGTTACGGCGCGCGCTGCAACCGCTTGGTCAAGATCGCGATGAGACTGTCGATGCGGCCAGAAGCGCGATCGAAGGCCTGACCCCGCAAGAGGCGATCGAGCAAATCGTCGTGCTTCGCAACGACGCACGCCGCGCCAAAGATTGGTCTGCCTCCGACAAGCTGCGCGACGTGCTGGCGCGCTGCGGAATTGAGATCAAAGATTCGAAAGAAGGCACGACGTGGAGCGTCGCCGCTTCAACGCTCTAGATTTCGACGACCTCGTCTACGGCATCCACGCAGTCGACGAAGCTTTGGCCGCGGGCGAACGCTTGCGAGCTATTCACGTCGCAGCAGATCGCGCGAAGGACGGCGCGCTGCGGCCGCTTCTTGCCAAGGCGAGGGAAGCGAACGTTCCGGTACGTTACGAGCAGCGTGCGTTCTTCGAAAGCGTGCCATTGCGGGCGCATCAAGGTGTCATCGGGGTCGCGCCTCCCTTTCCATATGCCTCTCTTCACGACATTCTGACGCGAGTGCGCGCAGACGGTGCTCCTCGTCTCATCGTCGTGCTCGACCATTTGACCGATCCGCACAACGTCGGTGCCGTCATCCGTACCGCCGAGGCTGCGGGGGCCGACGGCGTCGTCTTGCCGGGCCGCCGTTCCGCCGGCGTGAATGCGACGGTTCGAAAGGCGGCGGCAGGCGCCGCGGCCCACTTGCCCATCGCGCGCGTTGCAAATATCGCCGCGGCGATGCGTGAGATGAAGAAGGCCGGGATCTGGGTCGCGGGCGCCGACCTTTCTTCCGAAGCCATCGAACTGCATCGGGCTGATCTCAACCGAGACTTGGCGCTGGTGCTGGGGTCGGAGGGTTCCGGACTTTCGACGTTAGTTAAGCGGGAGTGCGATTACTTGGTTAAGCTGCCGATGCGAGGGCGGGTCGCCTCACTCAACGCCTCAGTGGCTGCCGGGATTCTCCTTTACGAGGCCTTAAGGCAGCGCGACTGCTCGCTCCGTCCTTGACGGGGGAGGGGGACCCTCCTATATACTAGCCTCGACGTGCCGCGCCGACGGGTCGCGGCCTGCGCTTGCGGCTCGTCTTATCCACGAGGCATACAAAAAAATTATGGCAATTGCCCATCCAGTCTCGGATGGAGTGGAGTACCAGCAAAGGGTCGACGAAGACCTGGTCGCTATCGCGAAGACCGGCGATAACCTCGCGATGGAATATCTCCTCAACAAATATAAGAACTTCGTCCGCATCAAGGCGAAGAGCTACTTTCTCATCGGGGCGGATCGCGAAGACATCATCCAAGAGGGCATGATCGGCCTCTATAAGGCCGTACGCGATTTTAAGGCGGACAAGCTCTCGAGCTTCCGTGCTTTTGCCGAGCTTTGCATCACGCGGCAAATCATCACCGCGATCAAGACGGCTACGCGGCAAAAGCACATCCCGCTCAATCAGTACATCTCGCTCAACAAGCCGATTTATGACGAAGACAGCGAGCGTACGCTCCTCGACGTGATGGCGTCGCAGAAGACGTCGGATCCAGAAGAGCTCGTCGTTACGCAGGAAGTCTCCGACGACATCCGTCAGCGAATCCGGCAGAACCTTTCCGAACTCGAGTCGCAGGTGCTGGAGTCGTACTTGGAAGGAAAGAGCTACCAAGAGATGGCGCGAGACCTCGGCCGTCATGTGAAGTCCATCGATAACGCGCTCCAGCGTGTGAAGCGGAAGATCGAGAAGAACCTCGCCGAGTTCGAGTTTCAATAACACCGTCGCGTCGCGTTCGGCGCCGCGCCCTCGGG